>CANIYR010000048.1 GCA_947471825.1 Phycisphaeraceae bacterium
ACATCCGCTTTCCCATCCGCCCCCGCTTTTCATGGCCCCCGCCCACCGCCAGGCCGTGCAGAGCCCAATTCACTGACGGACACACCTTCATGCGGGCAAACGGCCCAACCGGGACCCTTTTCAAGAATCATACGGCTGGCCATGGCGCCAAGTTCGCAGGGCGCAAAACCGCGAGCGGAGAATTCTTCAACCCCGCCACCGCAACGGCCAAACATCGCACGCGCCGTTCGGCAATTGGAGCCGGCGTCCAACCCGTCCAATACGATACGGACAAGGTGCGCATCAACGGGCGCGAGCCTTTCAAGGCGAGGCATCCCTGATTTGAGCGGGGCGGCGACAACGGTCGGACATCGGTGCGTCGGGCGGGCGGAGCGCAACCCATGACAAAAAGCGGGCAGCCTTGCGGTGCCCGCCTTTTGTCTTTCCGCCGACAGGTGACTTCACTTCACCAGAATCGCCAACCCATCCGGTTCGCCGGCATTGGCCGAAACGGTCACCGCGGAACCATCCGGAATTTCGCCGGCGATCAGTTTGCGGCCCAATCGCGTCTCCAGCACGCGCTGCAGGTAACGCTTGAGCGGACGGGCCCCGTACACGGGGTCGTAGCCGGCCTCGGCGATTTTAGCCTTGGCTTCATCAGTCAAGTCCAAGGTGATGCGGCGGTCGGCCAGGCGCTCGCGCAGGCGGACCACCAGCAGTTCGACGATGCGGCCGATCTGCTTGAGGGAGAGCGGGGCGAAGATCACGATCTCATCGATGCGGTTGAGAAACTCGGGGCGGAAATGCGACCGCACATCGCCCATCACCGCGTTGCGGGTGTTGTTGTCCACGCCGCCTTCGATGGCCGCATCGAGCAAATGCCGGCTGCCCAGGTTGCTGGTCAGGATGATGATGGTGTTCTTGAACGACACCTTGCGGCCCTGGCCATCGGTCAGCTGGCCGTCGTCGAGCACCTGCAGGAGCGCGTTGAATACTTCCGGATGTGCTTTTTCAACCTCGTCGAACAACACCACGCTGAAGGGCTTGCGCCGCACCGCCTCGGTCAGCTGGCCGCCATCCTCGAAACCGACATAGCCGGGGGGGGCCCCAAGCAGGCGCGAGACGCTGTGCTTCTCCATGTATTCGCTCATGTCGATGCGGATCATGGCATCTTCGGAGTCGAACAGGGTTTCGGCCAGCGCACGCGCCAATTCGGTCTTGCCGACCCCGGTGGGGCCCAGGAACAGGAACGATCCGGTCGGACGCTTGGGATCCTGAATGCCGGCGCGGGCGCGCAGCACGGCATCGCTCACCAGTTGCACCGCCTCGTTCTGGCCTATGACGCGCTGGTGCAGCACATTTTCCATCTGCAGGAGTTTTTCGCGTTCGCCTTGGCGCAGCTTGGAGACGGGCACACCGCTCCAGCGCGAGACAATCTGGGCGATTTCGTCCTCGGTCACCGACTCGCGGGCCATGCCGCCATCGCCGTTTTTGGACTTGGCCTCTGCCTCGGCCAGTTCCTTTTCCAAGGCGGGCAGGCGCCCATACTTGAGTTCGGCGGCCCTGTTGAGGTCGTATTTCTGCTCGGCCTGCTCCATCTCGCGGCGGGTCGCCTCCAGCTTTTCACGGACGGCCTTGACCGAGCCGGCGGAATCCTTGTCGGACTGCCATTTGGCGCGCAGCGCGTTGGCTTTTTCGCGCACATCGGCCAGTTCCTTGCGCAGCGTGTCGAGGCGCGCCTTGCTGGCCTTGTCGGTTTCTTTTTTCAGTGCCGCCTCTTCGATTTCCAGCTGCATGACGCGGCGGGCGGCGGCGTCCAACTCGGCCGGGGCGGAGTCCAGCTCGGTGCGCACCAAGGCGCAGGCCTCGTCCATCAGGTCGATGGCCTTATCCGGCAAAAAACGGTCGGGAATGTATCGGTCCGACAAGGTGACGGCGGCCACGATGGCACCATCGCCGATGGCCACGCCGTGGTATATCTCGAAGCGCTCCTTGATGCCGCGCAAGATGGAGACGGCATCCTCGACCGTGGGTGGCTCGACCAGCACGGGTTGGAAGCGGCGCTCCAAGGCGGGGTCTTTCTCGACATGCTTGCGGTACTCATCGAGTGTGGTCGCGCCGATGCAATGCAGTTCGCCGCGCGCAAGCATGGGCTTGAGCAGATTGCCCGCGTCCATCGCGCCCTCGCCCTTGCCGGCGCCGACAATGGTGTGGATTTCATCGATGAACAGGATGATCTGGCCGTCGGCCTGCTTCACCTCGTTAAGCACCGCCTTGAGGCGCTCCTCGAACTCTCCGCGAAATTTGGCGCCGGCGATCAGGGCGCCCATGTCGAGCGAAAAAAGTTTCTTGTCCTTGAGGCCGTCGGGAACGTCGCCGCGCACGATGCGCTGGGCCAGCCCCTCGACGATGGCGGTCTTGCCGACGCCCGGTTCGCCGATCAACACCGGATTATTCTTGGTCTTGCGCGACAATATGCGGATCACCCGGCGCACCTCGTCGTCACGGCCGATGACCGGATCAATCTTGCCGACGCGGGCCAGGGTGACCAGGTCGGTGCCGTATTTGGAGAGCGCCTCGTAGGTCGCCTCCGGATTGTTGCTGGTCACCCGCTGGTTGCCGCGGATTTCGACCAAGGCCTTGCGGAAGGCGTCGGCAGTGACGCCCAAGGCGTCCAGCATCTGGCCGGCCTTGGTGGCCTTGGGGATTTCCAGCACTGCCAAAATCACATGCTCGACCGACAGGTATTCGTCTTTCAATGTCTTCATTTGCGCCTCGGCGCGGGCGAAGACCTGGGCCAGTTGCTGGGTCAGGCGCACCTCGCCGCCGGAAACCGGTGCGGCACCTGGCCCCGAAATGCTGGGGCGGCGGGCCAAATCGGCTTCCAATTCCCTGATCAGAAGGGCGGCCGGGCGGCCGACCTTGTCCATGAGGCGCGGCAGCAAACCGTTGTCCTGCTTGGCCAGGGCCAGCACCAGGTGCTCGACATCCACCACGCCGTGACCTTTGATCATGGCGTTGTTTTGCGCTTCCAGCAAGGCAGCACGGGTGTTTTCGGTCAGGTTGTTGAGATTCATGGCAAGCCTTGGGGTGAAAAAGGAGGGGAACCTGCCCTTTGTTTTAACAAAGGGTGTGCCACAAAAAAAGCCTATAAATCCACTTTTAGGCCTTTTGGGCCTGCCAAAGTGGCAGAAGACTCTCCCATATGTTCCCGTCTGACGGCCAATCAAGCCCCTTTCAAGCAGACCCATACGCAGCACCTTGGCCGGGAGCAAAGACCGCGCACCGCTACAATCCGGACCCATGCCCCGCCTTCCCCTTAGCACACTGACATCCCTTGGCGCTTTGCTTGGCTTTTTGGCCTTGGCCGCCTGCCAAAGCAAAGGATCCAAGTGGAACAATCCGCGTGATGAATCCGCATTCCACCCGGCCAACCTGACCTGCGGCGGCACCCAAGCTGCGCCCTCCGGCAAGCCAGGCGCTCAAGACATGCCAAATTCCGTGCACTTGATGGATGCCATGATCGGCCAGGTCAATGGCAAGGCCCTGTACGCCGAACAGATTCTGCAACCGATCGAGCCGCAATTGCAGCGGCTCGGCCGCGAACTCAGCCCCCGCAGTTTCGAGGTGGAAGCCAAAAACCTGATCGGCTCCAACCTGCGCGGATTCATTTCCAGCGTGCAAATCCTCTCCAAGGCGGAGGCGCACCTCAAAGACGGCCAAAAGGCCGGCCTCAACGCGATCGTGAACCGTCACCGCGAGGAGCTGCTGCGCCAGTACGGGCAGGGCTCAACCGCGCTGGCGGAGGCCAACCTCTACCAAGACAAGGGCGTGACGCTGGCCGAAGAACTCAAGCGCTTCCGCGAAGAACAGATCATCAGTTACTACATGTGGGAGAAGGTTTTCCCTTTGGTCAATGTGACCCGCCGCGACATCGAGCGCTATTACAACGACCACTTGGCCGACTACTCCCAGCCTCAGGTCCGCCAAGTGCGCCTGCTGAAAATGTCCGGCGACTCCCTGGCCATGACCAAAATCATCTCCGAATTGGGCGCCGGGCGGCCTTTTGAAAAGGTTGCCTCAGACCCAGCCCTCAACCTGTTCAATCCCGGGCAAGGCGGATTGTTTGCATCCAAAATTTCCGGCAAGCCGGATCTCAAAATGCACGAGATCAACGCCGCCATCGAAACGCTGACGGTCGCAGGCACTTGGGCAGGGCCGGTCACCGTGGGCAAAGAAACCTGGTTTGTCGGCTTGGCAGCCTACGACCCCGGCTTCAACCGCAACATTGGCGATGTGCAGCTGGACATCCGCAACACCCTGAGCGCCGCCCAGCGCAAGATGCTCCAGGAGCAGATCTATGCCAAGGCCGCGGAGGAATGCTCGGTTTCGAGCCCCAAACAAATGGTCGACACCCTGATGCAGATCGCCATCGCCCGCTACGCATTCAAACCCGCGACGCCCTGATTCCCCGGCGCACGCACATCCTCCAGCACATCCCCATGCTCAACTGGTTCCGCCGAACGCTCCAAAAACTGTTCCTCAAACGGCTGGCCGAAGCCAACACCGGCAAGGCCGGCGAACAGGTGGCCGAGCTTTATCTCACCCAGCAAGGCTTCAGGATATTGGCGCGCAACCTGAAACTGGAAGCCGGCGAAATCGACCTGGTCTGCGAACGCCCGGGCAAGCCCCAGATTATCCTGGTGGAGGTGAAAGCAAGCGCCAAGCGCACCAGCACCCGCTTCCGCCCCGAACGGCGCGTTGGCGATGCCAAGAAGAGGAAGTTGAAGGAACTCGGCGCACAGTTGCGCACGAAGAAACCCGAATTAAAGGAACGCCCGATGCGCTTCGACATCATCGCGGTGGAGCTGGACCCCAAGGGTGGCATGCCCAACGTGCGGCACCACCAGGGTGCGTTTTAACCCGCTGCATCGGCCAGCAGCAGCGCCGCCACCGCCGCGCCCGGCCCGCCTTCGATGGCGAAGTGGGCTGCCACATCATGCAGTTGTTGATCAGCAAAAGATCGGGTTTCAGGCTGGCGTAAAAAAGCGCCGAGCGCCCATGGCTGGTAGGTGGTGTAATCAGGCTGGGTATGGGCTTGGTGATACAAACAAGCTGCCTTGGCGCGGGCTGCCAATTCCGGCGAACCCGTCATGCAGGCCAGCCGGTCAAGCGCGTGCAAAGCTGTCATTTCGCGGTAAACCCAAGTGTCCTGGGTGTCGCCAATGCCCTGGGCGTGGAGGGCCCCTGCGTTTTCCGTTTCAGGGGTAACCGATTGGAGCGCGTTTTGCGCCTGATGCTGGTGGGTGAAGGGCTGCGCCAAGGCCGCCGACTGCGCGGCCGACAAAAGGTTGAGCCATGGCACCATCGCCAGGTCGTCCGCCGGCCCGTTGCGCCAGGCGCCGATCTTGGTTCCGCACAGGAGTTCCATGAGTTTCTCACCCGCCTCGGCGGCCGCGTTGTGCTCGCACAGCGTCTCCGGGGTGACCGGGTGGGCGAAGGCCAGCGCGCGCAGCAGCACATGGGCGTACAGCGCGCCGTAAACCGGCCGCACATGTCCCATGCCGTCGCAGGCGTCCACCGCACGCTTGGATGCCCATCCGCCGATTTTCCCGAAGGCGGACTCAAGCACGGCGGTCTGTTTTTTCAATTCCGCCTGCGCTTGGGTCCGGTCCCGGTCGAGCAGGGCCAGCGCCATAGGGGCCAACCCGGCCAAGGAAAGCCGCACCTCGCCCTTGGCGTCGGCATGGACGCGGGCGTCTTGGGTGATTGAAAGGCCTTGCCTGGCGAGTTCGCGGATGTGGGGCAAAGGATCGGTTGGATTGGGCATGGGATTGAAGAATAAGGGGGCGAGGGCGGCTCCATCTGCGGCGACTGACGCGGTATTCTCGCAAATTCCGCGGGTGCGGCCAGTACCGGATGCGCACCCTTTACAATTCTTTCCCATCCCATGCGCCCACTCGATCTCCTTTACGCCTTGGCCTTGCCGTTTGCCGCCCTCGCCTGGGCGGCAAACGGCAAGCACAAAACCGACTGGGCGGCGCGTTTTGGCAAGGGGGATGCCTTGCCCCCCGCTCCGGACGGCCGGAAAACCGCGCTGATCCATGCGGTGTCGGTGGGCGAGGTGAACGCCACCCGCACCCTGGCCGCCGAGTTGCAGCAACTGAACTTTCGCGTGGTGGTGGCCGCCACCACCGATACCGGCATGGCGCGCGCACGGCAGGTGTACGAGCCTCAGGGTATCGCGGTGATCCGCAACCCCTTTGATTTCTCCTTCGCCGTCAGCCGTCTTTTGGACCGCGTGAAACCCGATGTGTTCGTGGCCATGGAACTGGAAGTCTGGCCGCACATGACCATGGAATGCCTGGCGCGCAAAATCCCTTTCGTGGTGGCCAACGGCCGGCTGTCGGAGCGCTCGTTCAAAGGCTATTTGCGGGCCCGCTCGCTGGTCTCGCCGATGTTTGTCCGCATCACCGCCGCCTTGGTGCAAAACGAAGCCTACGCGGTGCGCTTTCGTGCGCTTGGCGCGCGCCAAGTGAGGGTGATGGACACCATGAAGTGGGACACCGCGGTGGTCGAGGACGCAAGCCAGGTGGCCGGCGCGGCGCAACTGGCGGCGGACTTGGGTATCGACCGCAACCTGCCGCTCATCGTGGCCGGCTCCACCGGACCTGGCGAAGAGGAACTGCTGATCCGCACCCTGCCGCCCGGGGTGCAGTTGCTGATGGCACCGCGCAAGCCGGAGCGGTTTGACGAAGTGGCGGCGCTGTGCCCCCATGGGACGCCGCGTCGCAGTCAAAACAAGCCGCGCGCACAAGGAAAGGATTCGCCCACGGCTGCGCCGCGGGTGTTTCTGCTCGACACGCTGGGCGAACTGCGCAAGGCCTATGCCTTGGCCGATGTGGCCCTGGTCGGGCGTTCCTTCCTCGGGTTGCACGGCTCGGATCCCTTTGAGCCGGTGGGGCTTGGCAAACCGACGGTGATCGGCCCTCACCACGGCGATTTCAAGGATGCGGTGGATGCGCTGGCCGGCGCCGGCGGTCTGTGCGTTTGCGCCGACCCGATGAACGAGGTGGCGCGGCTTCTGGCAGACCGGCCGGCAGGGCAAGCCATGGCGCAACAGGGTGTCGCGGTCATACGATCGCGGCAGGGTGCCAGCCGGAAATATGCCGCCGCCATCGCATCAATCACCGGTCGGTGATCAAAATCGTCCAGCGCACCACCAGATTGCCCTTGGCCACCTGCTCGCCTTCGGCATGCCATCGGTACATGCTCTCGATCACCACGGCATCCCACTCGGCATCGCCGCTGCTGCGGAGCATTTGCACCTTGATTGGCTCGCCTTTGGCGTTGAAGGTCACCGCGACGCGCGGATTGACAGCCGTATCAAAATCGCGCGCGGCCCTTGATGGCATGCGCATGCGGGCCGTCCTGATGCGCACACCCCTGCCCACCAAAACACGGCCGGGCTGGGGTTGCAGATCGCTTTCATCGAGTTGGGTCGGCACGGCCGAGGACTCGTCGGCGGGGGCTGATGTGGCCCCGTCGCCGGGCTGGGATGCCGGCGTCTGCGGCGGGCTGGCAGGCTTGGGCGGAGCCGGTTCTTCGTGCTTGGATTCCGGCTTGCCGCCTGGGGGCACCGCTTGGGTGCCCGGCTGGACGGGCGTCGGGCTGGCAGGGGCGGCCGGCCGGGGTAACGCCGGAACAGGCGTCTTCCCGGGCATGGTCAATGCCAACACCGGCGCCTTGGGGTCGGCGGGCTGGCCCGGCAGCGGCTTGAAGACATCCGGCTGCCTGACTTCGGACTTGGGTGGCGCTACCCGGGCAACCCCCTCATCTGGAGGTTTGGGCGCCGCCACCGGCTTCACTTCGGGCCGGGCGGGTTCGGCCGCGGCAGCCATCGCCGGTTTCCCCGCCGCCGGCTTGGATGGCGTTTGAGTTGGCGGATTGGTTTCCGATGGCGGCTCGGGCTTGGCCGCAACGGCCGCCTTGGGCGGTGTAACCGCCACTTTGCCCTCCGAAGGCTCGGTCCGTTTGGACGGTTTTTCCGGTGATTGGCCGGGAGCCGCAATCTTGTCGATGGAGGGTGCGTCCTTGGCGCCAGCCAGCACATCGGGGCGGGCGTCCGGTGTGGTTTTGGAATCATTCTGCACCGCCGGTTGCAGGGTGCTGCTTTGGCGCGCCTTGAGTTTGCGGAAATCCTTGCTCTCGATCCACGCCACGGTGGTGCGCGGGCGCTCATCGGGACTTCCCAAGGGCACTGATTCGGCATCCACCATGATCGGCACCACCATCTGGTTGTTGGCGTGGTTGGTTTCGGGCATGCGGCCATCGGCATTCAAAACCACGACGAGATAGGCGCGACCGGACGGCGTTTTGTCAGGAAGCAAAATCTGGGTGCGTTCCCATGCCTGGGCGCCCGGGGCGAGTCCGCCTTGCACATCCATCACGCCAAGCGGGACGGAGGCCCTGTCCAACCGGCCATTGGTGGAAAAAAACAGGGCGTCGCGGTGTGGGCCGGCCGGCTCGGTACCGGCATTTTCCATCCGGATGCGGATCAGTTGCCCCATGTCCACGCCCATTGGCTCCGGCGCCTCGATCTTGACCGGCAGCAGGTCGGCGCGCCCGGGGTTGGCCTTGGCCGGCGGCTTGGCTGCTTGCGGCTCTGATTTCTTTTCAACGCGCGGGGGCGGGGGCTTGGGCTCGGCTTTGGGTTGCTCGGGCTTTGGCGGAAGGGGTTTTTCTTCGGTCTTTTTGCCGTTTTCCAAAGGCCGGGCGGGCGCTGGCGCCGCAGGGGTGCCATCCGGCTTGTCCTGCATGGGAAGGCCGCTTGCCGATGCCAAGGACTGGACGGGAACCACCGGAATGAGCAGCCAATGCTCCACCCCCCGCTTGGCCAAGAACATCCCGGCATGGAGTGACAAGGACGCGCCGACGCAGGAAATCAGAATCAGGTTGTCGCGGATGACAGGTGGCAGCTTCCTCATGGCGGTTACGGCTTGCGCACGCCCCCGGCCTCGGGTGCGGCGCCGATCCCCTCCAACTGAGTGAAAGTCACCGACGGGATGCCGGCCGATCCCACCCGCTGGATCAGATCAAAGACGGCCGGACCGCGGTCGCCGGTGCCGGCCTGTTCCAACCCGACATGCAGCGTCGCGCCATCTTCGGCGGCAATGACCTTGAGTTTTTCATCCAAATCCCTGGGTTCCACCGTGCGGTCGTCGAGCACCACGCGGCCGGCGCCATCGACCACCAGAAAATGCCGGATGACCGCCCCGCTGCCGGAGGCCGCCTGGGCTGCCGAACCATGCACCGGGGCCATCGCCACCGTGCGCGACTTGACCTGTGACATGACCGTCAGCGCGACCATGAAAAAAAACAGCATCTGGAACACCACATCCACCAAAGGGATGAGTTCCATGCGGGGCTCTTCGGCCAAGCGGCGCAGACGGCGGCGGTGACTGAACATAAGGAGGCGCATTCTACCTGTAGGAGGCGGGCAAAGGCCCGGCGCCCGGCAGTCTTGGCCGCCACCAAAAGGTCTGCACCTAATTCGTAAAACTATAAAATAAATAATATTGCAACAATACGGCCTTTGTTGAAATAAAAACAAATTACCTCTGGTGTAATTCCTCCCCCGCTGGATAATGCCACCCCATGAACCCCCTCCTTGAAACCACCGGACTTCCGCGTTTTGACCTCATGAGGCCCGAAATGGTCGTGCCTGGCGTACGCGCCGCACTCAGGAGGATGGAAGCGGACCTGGTCGCGCTGGAAGCTTCGCTGGCCGATTTCATCCCTGAAAATCCACCCCACTGGGACAACCTGTGCGCCCCCTTGGCCCGCATCACCCGGCCCTATGCCCGCTCTTGGAGCGCGGTGTGCCATCTGGTGTCGGTCATGAACTCGGATGCCCTGCGCGCCGCCCATCAGGAAATCATGCCGGAAGTGGTGGCCTTCGGCCTGCGCTTCGCCCAAAGCAAGCCAATCTACGCCGCATTGCAGAAAATGGCCCGCGACGGCGCCTATTGGGAATCGCTGCCGCGCGTCAAGCAGCGCATCATCGAAGACCGCCTACGCGACGCCGAACTGGCCGGCGTGGGGCTGGAAGGCCCCCCAAAAGAGCGTTTCCTGGCCATTGAAAACGAGCTGTCTCAACTCTCGACCGACTTCTCCAACCGCGTGCTGGATGCGACCAAGGCTTGGAGCAAGACCTTCACCGATCCGGCGGCGACCGAAGGCTGGCCCGGGGTCTTGAAGCAAATGGCGGCGCAATCCCACAACGCCAACAAACAGGCCGGTGAACCGGAGGCCACGGCCGAGGCCGGCCCTTGGCGCCTGACCCTGGACGGCCCGCCCTACATGGCTTTCATCCAGCACCACACGGTGCGCGCCGACCGCCAGGAAGTCCAGGCCGCCTTTGTCACGCGCGCCAGCGAAAACAGCCCGACGCCCGGCTTCGACAACGGTCCGTCGATGAAAAAAATCCTGGAACTGCGCCAGGAAAAAGCCGAATTGCTCGGCTACCCCTGCTACGCCGACCTGTCGCTGGCCGCCA
>CANIYR010000049.1 GCA_947471825.1 Phycisphaeraceae bacterium
GCATCAAGGCCGGCGACCCGATCATCCTGAACCGTCCGATCAAGCGCGGTTTCAGCCCGGACAGTTTCTACGGCGCCTACCTCGACAACGGCCTGGGCTGCTTCATGGTGACCGAACTGGCGCGCTTGCTCGCCAAGAGCCCGCTCCAGAACCTGCGCGTGCTTTTGGCCATCGCGACCCACGAGGAAATCGGCCGCTTCGGCGCCACCGCCCTGGCCGGCGATTTCAAGCCCGACATTCTGATCGGCACCGACGTCGGCCACGATTACGATGCCGCGCCCAATCTCTCCGCCAAGCGCATGAACCCGGAGGCGATGGGCAAAGGCTTCGCGCTCTCCGTCGGCTCCATCGTCACCCCCTACCTCAACCAATTGATCGCCGAAGCCTGCCAGAAGGCCGGCATTCCCATCCAGCCCACGGTGGTCGGCCGCGACACCGGCACCGACGCCATGGGCGCCGCGCTGGCCGGCTTCGACTGCGCCGCGACAAGCATCGGATTCCCGATCCGCAACATGCACACCATCAGCGAAACCGGCCACACCCATGATGTGCTGGGGGCGCTGCACGGGATGCTGGCGACTTTGAAGCACATGGACGGGATGAACAAGGGCAAGGGGGTGACGCGGGAGGACTTCAGGAGGAATCATCCGCGGCTGGATGAAGTGGAGAAACTGGAGAGCGGGTGGGGGAAATGAGGGAGGGTCGGCTTTGGCCGGCCATGAACCGCGAGTTTGGCAAAAAGCATCCGGGACATTTGGAAACGATCGTCTTTTCCATACGCCCATGGCTTGCATATTTCCTTCGTCCAACTGGTCGGCTAAAGCCGACCAGCCCTCAAGAAAACCACCCCGCTTGCGCGGGGTGGTTTTCTTTCAAAAGTTCATTTTCACTCAGGCACCGTAGCCGGCCTTGAACGCCTCGATGCCCGCGCGCAGATCCTTCTCGATGTCGGCGGTGATGTCCTGCTTGGCGACCAGGGCGTCGCGTACGGACTTGCCGGTGGTTTCGAAGTGGGCGACCAGCTTGCCGGCGAAGTCGGCGATCTTGTTCACCGGCAGGCTGTCCATGTAGCCCTTGCCGGCGGCGAACAGCTGGATGACCTGGTCGATTTCATGCAGCGGCGAGTACTGGGGCTGCTTGAGCAGTTCCACCATGCGGGCGCCGCGGTCGAGCTGGCGCTTGGTGGCGGCGTCAAGGTCGGTGCCGAGCTGGGCGAAGGCTTCCAGTTCGCGGTAGGCGGCCAGGTCCAAACGGAGCGAGCCGGCGATCTTCTTCATGGCCTTGATCTGGGCGGCGCCGCCCACGCGGGACACCGAGATGCCCACGTTCACCGCCGGGCGCACGCCGGCGAAGAACAGTTCCGGTTCGAGGTAGATCTGGCCGTCGGTGATCGAAATCACGTTGGTCGGGATGTAGGCCGACACGTCGCCTTCCTGCGTTTCGATGATCGGCAGCGCGGTGAGCGAGCCGCCGCCGTACTGGTCGGAAAGCTTGGTGGCGCGCTCCAAGAGGCGCGAGTGCAGGTAGAACACGTCGCCAGGGTAGGCTTCGCGGCCGGGCGGGCGGCGCAGGAGGAGCGACAACTGGCGGTAGGCCACGGCCTGCTTCGACAGATCGTCGTAGATCACCAGCGCGTGCTTGCCCTTCCACATGAAGTATTCGGCCATCGCGGTGCCGGTGTAGGGGGCCACGTACTGCATCGGGGCGGCTTCCGAGGACGAAGCGTTGATGACGGTGGTGTATTCCAGGGCGCCGTTCTTGCGCAGCGCTTCGACCACGGCGGCCACGGTGGATTCCTTCTGGCCGACGGCCACGTAGAAGCAATACACGGGCTGGTCGGTCTGGTGGGTCTTCTTCTGGTTGATGATGGCGTCGATGGCCACCGCGGTCTTGCCGGTCTTGCGGTCGCCGATGATGAGTTCGCGCTGGCCGCGGCCCACCGGGATCATGGCGTCGACGGCCTTCACGCCGAACTGCATCGGCTGGCACACCGGCTGGCGCTTGGCGATGCCGGGGGCGATGATGTCCACCTTGCGCATTTCGCTGCCGCTCACCGGGCCCTTGCCGTCGATGGGCTGGCCCAGGGCGTTGACCACGCGGCCAAGCAGGCCTTCGCCGGTGGGCACTTCGAGCAGGTTGCCGGTGGACTTGACGGTCGAGCCTTCGCGCACCTTGAGGTAGTCGCCGAAGATGATGGCGCCGACGATGTCCTGCTCCAGGTTCATCGCCTGGCCCAGGATGGTCGAGCCGTCGGTGGCGGCGAACTCGAGCATTTCGCCGGCCATGCACTTCGACAGGCCGTGGATGCGGGCGATGCCGTCGCCGACTTCCACCACGGTGCCGACTTGGGACACGTCGAGGGCGGCGCCGAAGCTGGCGATTTCCTGCTTGATCAGGGAAGCGATTTCGTTGGTGTTGATCTTCATGGGGCTGGGATGGGTTGGGCCAAAGGCCGGGGGATGGGAAACGGGGGGAAAAAATCCGCGCGGGTTCAGACCGCGGCGGCCTTGGCGTGGGTGTTGGCGGCCCTGGTGAGGCTGGCGCGCATTTTCCGCAGGCGGGTGGAAACCGAGGCGTCGATCAGCTGGTCGCCCACGCGCAGGGTCATGCCGCCCAGGATGGCGGGGTCGGTCTTGCACGCCAGGTTGACCTGCTTGCCAAGCGCCTTGGCGATTTCGGTGCGCAAGGCGGCGGAAGCGGCGGCGTCCAGGGCGGCCGGCACGGTGACCAGCACGTCCACCTCGCCGCGCAGGTGGGCGATGGCCTGCTGCACCGAGGCGAGGATTTCGCCCAGTTGCGCCAAACGGCCGTGGGCGGAAACCACCAGGAGGAAGCGCAGCACAAGCGGCGACACGCGGCCGTCGAAAATGCGGCGCATGGCGTCGTCGCGGTTGGCCTTGGCCAGCGCCGGGTTGGCGAAAAGGTTGCGCAGGTCGGCGCTGGCGGCGACGACCTCCTCAAGCGCGGCGGCTTCCTGCGCCACCACCTCGAGTTGGCCTTGCTCGCCGGCCAGCTCGATCAGGGCCTTGGCGTAGACATTGCCGAGTGCGGAAGGTTTGAATTTGGACATGGGAAGGAAAAAGGGGAATCAGGACTTGAAAGGCCGGGCCGGGTCCGAAAGACTCAGTTCTTGGCGGCCAATTCGCTCAGGGTGGAGGCCACCAAGGCCTGCTGGTCGGCGGCGGACAGTTCGCGGGCCAGGATCTTGCCGGCGACCGCGGTGGCCAGGTCGGCGACTTGCGCGCCGATTTCAGCCACGGCCTGCTGCTTGGCGGAGGCGATTTCGGCGGTGGCGCGGTTCTTCATTTCGCCGATTTCACGCTCGGCAGTGGCCTTGACATCGGCGGCCACCTTGCCAGCGGCCAGGCGGGCTTCGTCGACCACCTTCTGGGCCTGCTTCTGGGCGTCGGCGAGCTGCTGGTTGAGCTGGGTCAGTTTTTCAGCGGCTTCCTTGGCGCCCTTTTCGGCGGCCTGGAGGTCGCCCAGGAGCTTGGATTCGCGGGCGTTCAAGGCGGCCAGAATCTTGGGCCACACGAAAATGCCGAGCACCGCGGCGAACACCACGAACAGGCCGGCCGACCAGGCGGCGTCCTGCCAGTGGAACACGCCGGGATCGGCGCCTTCGCTTGCGAAAGCGGCGGGGGCAACGGCAAGAAGCGCGAGAACGGAGGGGATGCGGCGCATAGAAAGGGTCTCAGGGGCGAGAGAAACGGCGGACGGTAAAACCGACAAAACCTTCATGCGGCGTTTCCGCCGCATGAAAGAAAATTCAAAAACTTAGTGGCCGGCGGCCGGGGCAACGGTCTTGGCAGCTTCAAGGATGGCATCGGCAGCGCCGGAAGCCTTGATCACGCCGAAGAAGGCCACGCCTTCGATCAGAGCCGCGGCGATCAGCATCTGCAGGAACACCTGGCCGGAAGCTTCCGGCTGGCGGGCGGTGGCCTGGACGGCGTTGCCGCCGATGTTGCCGATGCCGAGGCCGGCGCCGAGCACGACGAGGCCGGTGCCGATGGCGGCGCCTGCAACGCCCCAACCGGTGGCATCAATGGAAGCGAGGGTCTGAATCATCATCTGAGTTCTCCAAAAAAAGGAAGGAAGGGAAGAGTTTGCCGGTCTTTGGGGGCGGTGCACCGGCGGGCCCGCATGCGGTTGGCCGCCCAAGGCGGCCGTTCAATTTTCAGTGGGCGTGGGCGTCGCCATGGCCTTCGGCGTGGTCATCGTGGTGGGCGGCGCCCATCGAGATGAAGATCGCGCACAGGAACATGAAGATGTAAGCCTGCAGGAAGGCGACGAACAATTCCATGAAGGACAGGGCGACCGCACCCAGGAAGGATGCGCCGGCGCCGAACCAGTTGGAGGCCTTGGCCGCCACCATGGCCATGGCCAGGATGGAACCCAGGACCAAGTGGCCGGCCACCATGTTGGCGAACAAACGCACGCACAGGGCGAAAGGCTTGATGAGGAAGGTGCCGACCACTTCAAGGCCCAGGATCAGCAAGCCGACCACGAACAAGAGCGGCCAGAGGTAGACCGGCTGGCCCTTGAGCGGAACCACCCAGAAATGGGCGAAATATTTGATGCCGTTTTCACGCAGGCCGGAGAACAGGAACATGACGCCGGCCACCGTGGCCAGACCCGCGGTGAAACTGAGGTTGCCGGTGAAGGTGCCGCCGAACCAGTGCGCGTGGTGGTTGTCCTGGGTGATCATCGAAATGATCGCGCCGGTGGGGATCAAGCCGAAGATGTTGCCGACCAGGATGAAGAAGAAGGCCGACCACAGGAAGCCGATGTAACGGTCGGTCGCGCCCTTGAGCAGCGGGCGCACGGATTCGTCGCGCAGATAGACCAGAAGGGTTTCAATGGCGCCGCCAAAGAAGCCGCGGGTCACATAGCCGGCGGCGCCCTGCTCGGGGCGCGGCTTCATTTTCGCGGCGGCGATCACCAAAACCACCAAGGCGACCGCGGCCGAGGCCAGGCTCATCAGGTGGTGGTTGGAGAACCAGGCGGAATCCATCACGCCGTACTTCAGGGTGTGGGATGCCGGATTGGGTGCGCCTTCGGCAAGGGTTGTCACAAAGCCACTGATCACGAGAGAACCTCCGCGGGCGGTGCGCCACGCAAAGCCACGGCGCGGGCCGCAGCGGTTTGTTTCACATGGCGGCCGACGATGGCCGCCTCGACAAGGGTCAACAGGACATACCAACCGGCCAGCCAATCGGCCACCGAAGCGCCCTGCGTCCACTTCAAGCGCGGGGCGGCGAAAACGAAAACGGCGCAAAGCGGCAAGCGGACGAGCGAACCGGCGAGGAAGCCCCAAGCGGCGCCCCCGGGCATGCGCGCTTCCATCGGGCGGACCAAAAGCAAGCCGGCCACGCCAGCCAAGGAAACCGCGGCGAGCGTCACGGCCGCGTCATGGGCCTGCGCCGGAAGGCCCAGGGCATTCATCCCAAACCATGCCAAAAGCCCCAAGACAGCCGAAACTCCGCCCACCGCGAGCAGGGCTCGCGCAATGGGGAAGTCCGGAATGTTGGGGCTGCTTGTCATGAAGGGAAGGAAGAATCGTTGTCTGACTTTGAGGTGGGCGCAGAATCGGTGCCGTCTTGCGTTTCGGGCTTTTTTTTGCCGCGCAACTTGTCGAAAAGGCCGGGACCCAGAAGCCCCTCTTTGCGGGCTCCCTTGTAAATGTTCCAGCAACCGCCAACCGTGCCGAGGATGATGCCGGACAAAAGCAGCCAAGGGCCCGTCTGCCAACGGTGGTCGGCCCAATCACCCAACCAGCCCAAACCGCCAATGGCCAAGGCCAACTCGAGACCCAGCCCCAAGACCCGCAGGTCGCCAGGCTTGAAAGTCCCGAAAGGCGTCCACTTACTCAAGCGCCGCCGCTCCGCCGATGATTTCGGACAGTTCGGTGGTGATCGAGGCTTGGCGGGCGCGGTTGAAGTCGCGCTTCAGGCTCTTGCCCATCTTCTTGGCCGCGTCGGTCGCCGACTTCATCGCCACCATGCGGGCGAGCTGTTCGGAAACCACCGACTCGTTGAAGCACTGGAACAGCGTGGATTTGACGGTCACCGGCAGCAACTCGGCGAGCAGCACGGCCGGCTCGGGCGAGAATTCGTAATCGAGGTTGGACTTTTTCTCGGCGGCGACGCCAGCCACCTTGGCGGCCTTGGGCGGCTGCAGCGGCAGCAATTGGATCGCGGTGGCTGGCTGGCGGCTCATCGTCTCGAATTTGGTGTAAACAACCTGAATCGAGTCGTACTGACCCTTTTCAAAGGATTCGATGTAACTCTGGGCGATGGCGGCCACATCGGCGTACTTCGGGGCGTCGCCCAATTCGGTGTGGGCCTGGGCCACTTCCATGTGGTTGAATTTGCACCAGGCGATGCCCTTGCGGCCGACCACTTCCACCACCACCGATCCCTTCAAACCCTTCATGGTCTGGCGGGCGAGATTCAGCACGCGGCCGTTGTAACCTCCGCACAAACCACGGTTTGATGTGACAATCAGCACCAGGTGGCGACCGGCGGCCTTGGCCGGGGCGGTCAGAAGGGGGTGGCTGCTGCCGGCGCCGCTTTCGGCCAGGGCGGTGGCCACATCGCCGACCACTTCACCGACGCGGCGGGTGTAGGCTTTGGCCTCGCTGGCCTTCTTCTGCATGGCCTGAAAGCGGGCGGTCGCAATCAACTGCATCGTGCGGGTGATGCGTTGGATGTTGCGGACGGCCTTGATACGGCCCTTGATTTCGCGGATATTGGTTCCCATAGAGGGCGGAAAGTTTAGTGGAATATTGTTTTTCTGCAACCTGGAAAAACAAGGTTCAGCGAATCGGAGCCAAAGCCCTTGTTTCAACGGTTTCCAGAAGGGCTGCAGGCGCGGCATCCGCTTGAATGGCGCCGTTTGCATCCCCCTGCCCTCCCCCATCGCGTGCGGGCGAAACCTGCGACTCTTAAAAACCGGTGTTGAGTTTCGATCGCATCCACGCTACCATTCACGCTGTTGCGTTGCCAAGGCTTCCTTGGCCCATGCAACCCATCCCCCTTCTTCGGCCTGCAAGAAAGCCTTTCCTTCACTTTCTTCACGGTCGCCCCGGGCGTTTTGCCCACCCGTTCCTTCCTTCCTCCGGCACCTGCCCGAGCAAGTTGACCGCTCCCCAGTTTACTTTCGGCTTGGTTTCGCCAAGCTGCGTTGGATGCTTCAGAAGCCTCTTTTGACCCTCTTGTAACTCCCGAACAAAACAATTTTTAGATCCTGTTTTGGGACGGAACCCAACGGCTGACTTTTTGCGGCGCTTCCCTGCATCTTCCCCCGGTTGAGCCACGACTTGCGTTTGGACAGGTGCCCCCACCGGCCTTCGGGCCATTACTTAGGGGCTTTTCATGTCAGCACTTGCAACACTTTCCGAGATCAATCCGGTTGTCACCGGTGGCGCCGCCGTGGTCGCATTGGGCGTCGGTTTCGCCATCGCCTTCTTCATCTTCAAATCGTCCCGCTCGACCACCGAGGCGGAGGCCCAAAAGGCCGCCGGTGAAATCAAACGGCAAGCCGAGGAACTGAAAAAAGAAGCCGAAGCCGCACTGTCCAAAGCCAAAGCCGAGGCGGAAGCCACCACCAAGTCGGCCGAAACCAAGGCCCGCGAACAGGCTGTCCGCCTGCGCGAAGACTTCGCCAAGGAAACCGAATCGACCCGCAAAGAGCTGGAGGCCAGCCGCAAGGAAGTGAAGGAAGGCACCGACCGCCTGACCAAGCGCGAAGAAACCTTGGACAAGGAGCGCGAATCGCTGGTCGGCAAGGAAAAGCAACTGCGCGACACCGAAGCCGATGTGAGGAAGCGCGAAGCCGGAATCACCGACCAATTGAACGCCGCCCAGGAACTGCTCAAGCGCCGCCAGGACGCCCTGGACCGTTTTGAATCCGAGAAACGCAACGAGTTGCTGCGCATCACCAACATGTCGCCGGATGACGCCAAGCGCGAAGCCCTGGCCGCCGTCGAGCGTGAATGCCAGAACGAGGCCGGCGCGGTCATCAAGCGCGTCACCGAACAGGCCCAGGACGAAGCCAAGGACAAGGCCCTGCGCATCACCCTGCAGGCCATCCAGCGCTACGCCAGCGAACACACCGCCGAAAGCACCACCGCCAGCGTGGACATCCCCGGCGACGAGATGAAGGGCCGCATCATCGGCCGCGAAGGCCGCAACATCCGTTCGTTTGAAAAAATCACCGGCGTGGATGTGATCGTCGACGACACGCCGGGGGTGGTCACCATCTCCTGCTTCGACCCGGTCCGCCGCGCCACCGCCGCCGAGACCCTGCGCCGCCTGATTGACGACGGCCGCGTGCACCCGGCCCGCATCGAGGAACTGTTCAAGCAGGTGACCGACGAGTTCACCGCCAAGATCATCAAGTTCGGCAAGGACGCCTGCATCGAAGCCAACATCAACGGCCTGCACCCGCGCGTCAGCGAGATGATGGGCCGCCTGTACTACCGCACCTCCTACGGCCAGAACATCCTGCGCCACTCGCTGGAAGTCGCCTACCTCTGCCAGGTCATCGCCGCCGAACTCGGCCTCGACCCGGCCATCGCCCGCCGCTGCGGCTTCCTGCATGACATCGGCAAGGCCATGGACCACGAGCAGGAGGGCGGCCACCCGGCCATCGGCATGGAGTTCTGCAAGAAGAACGGCGAGAAGGAAGAAGTCCTGAACGCGGTGGGCGGCCACCACGACGACATCCCGCACACCACCCCCTACACCGCCATCGTCATGGCGGCCGACGCCATCAGCGGCGCCCGCCCCGGCGCCCGCCGCGAAACGCTTGAAAAGTACGTCAAGCGTCTGGAACAGTTGGAAGGCATCGCCAAGGCCATGAAGGGCGTGCGCGAGGTCTACGCCATCCAGGCTGGCCGCGAACTGCGCGTGATCGTGGACCCGGAGCGCCTGGACGACGTCAACTGCCATGTGCTGGCCCGCGACATCGCCAAGAAGGTGTCGGACGAAATGAACTTCCCCGGCGAAATCAAGATCAGCGTGATGCGCGAAATGCGCACGGTGGAATACGCCCGCTGACCCCGGGACAGCGCGCTTGCAAGCCCGCATCAAACGAGCCCCATCATCAAAAACCCGCGCGCAAGCGCGGGTTTTTGCTTGGCATGCCCTAGGCAGGCCGGCGCGGACGGCGTATGCTGCGGGCATTCCCTGTCACCGCGAGGCTTTTCATGCCCATCCCCCCGCCCGGCCCCCGCCGGGCGTTTTTCATCCCCCTTCACCTCGCTCATGAGGTCTGTACCTAACACTCAAATCATTTCCAATAAAACAATTAAAAAACGCGCACCGAAACCCGGTGCGCGTTGCATTGATTCCATATTCCCCAGCCTCAAATCCCCCGGATCCGCACATTCCGGTACCACACCTCGCCGCCGTCGCTCTGCAGGCCGATGGGGCCGGCCTTCTGCGCGCCGTAGCCGGCCACCTTGGCGAACTTGCTGCGGGCCAGCTTGGCGGCGTACGCGGGGGAATCCAACCGGGCATCCACCACTTTGACGCCGTTCATCCAATGCACCAAATGGCCGCCCTTGGCTTCGATGCGCACGGTGTTCCACTCGCCCACCGGTTTGATCGTGGCCAGCGTTTCATTGCCGAACAGGTTGTAGAGTGCGCCGGGACGGTAAACCGGGTGGCACTTGGCCATGTTCTCGGGGCCGTAGACCTGGCACTCAAAAGCGTTCTCGTAAATCGGCTCGCCGGCCATGGGCGCAATGCGGTAGAAAACGCCGCTGTTGCCGCCGGGGGCCACCTTCCACTCCAATTCCATCTCAAAATCACCGTAGGATTCCTTGGAAATCAAATCCGGGCCGCCATGACCGTGCAGCGAGCCGTCGGCCTCGACCGTCCAGCCCCCGGCCGGGAAGGCTTTTTCGCCAAAGGCGGTGAAATGGGCTTGGGTGGTGGCGGACTTGCCATCCACCAGGGCCACCCAACCGGCGTCCGCCGCGGCGGGAGCGGGTGTGTCGGCGGCAAAAGAGGCCAAGGCCGGCAGGAACAGCAGGGTCAAAATCCAATGTTTCATGCCCGAGGGACGCTGACGAATACCCCGCATTACACCCCCTGCAAAAGAATGCGACGCCACCCCATCACCTAAGCAAAGGGGCCGGCGGCGCGCACCGGTACAATGCGCCGCCCGGGCGCCTAGCTCAGTTGGTTAGAGCAGCTGCTTTACACGCAGCGGGTCACAGGTTCGAGTCCTGTGGTGCCCATCAAACCCTGTTTCCGCAGGGTTTTTTCTCGCCCTTTTCGCCAACGCCATGAACCTCATCCACCGACCCTCCGGCGATCCCGCCCGCATCGTGCGCCTGGGCCCCTACGCGCTTGAGCCGCTCTTGGCGCGCGATGAAACGGCCGGCGCCTCGGCCTACCGCGTGAACATCGCGCCGGGCGAAACAACCGCGGTCAGCTTTCACCAAGTCGCCGAA
>CANIYR010000050.1 GCA_947471825.1 Phycisphaeraceae bacterium
CGGTGCTGCCTTATGTCGCCCATCACGCGGTGGAGGCCCAATGGATCACCGAAACGCAAACCTTGGATGGTCTCGCCTTGGCGGAAACCACCCCGGGCCCGCTCATCATCGTGCTGGAATTTTTCGGGTTCCAGGGCGGCTGGGTGCAACACGGCGCTTGGCCGCGTCTGGTGGCCGGCACGCTGGGCGCCGCGATGACGGTGTGGGCCACTTTCGCCCCTTCCACCTTCTTTGCGCTCTTGGGCGTGCCGCATCTTGAAAAAATCCGTCAAGTGAAGTGGCTGACCGGCGCCTTGGCCGGCATTTCCTGTGCGGTCATCGGCGTTATGGCCTGGCTGGCGCTTTGGATGGGCTGGCAATCGCTGTTCCCGCAAGGCGGCTTTGATGGCTTCATCCTGCTGGCCGCACCCTTGGCCTTTGCCGCGATGCACTTCAAGAAAGCCGGCATGGTGACGGTGCTTCTGGCTTGCGCCGCAGCCGGGGTGGGGTGGAAACTCTTGGGTTGGTGAAATGGCAGACGGATAGGAAACCTTCCAACCGGCCCCGATGGCCGGTTTTTCAATGGCCGAAATGCTTTAAAAAGGTCTGTACCTAAAATGTAAATCATTTGATATAAAAATCTAAAGAAACACAAGCCGACTCGAACAAAACCCATTCATTCGCCCCCTCAACAATTCCTGCAATAAATCTCCCCGCCAGCCGTTTTGCTTAGGTAGGCTAACTAACTTCTTAGTCCAGCCAACCCCGCCTTCCTTTCCAAGGAAACTCCCGTGATCAGCGCCGCCCTTCTCGCCTGCGTTCTTGTCCAAGGCCAGCCCCACGATGTGGCTTGCGGCCCGCAAATCCGTATCGGAGTCAACTTCGACTTCGGCTCGGTGTTCGGCCGCCGCGATGAATGCACCCCGCGCCGCGACACCTGCCACGCCCCGGTGGTGGTTGAGCGCCCCGTGGTCGTGCAACGCCAAGTGGTGGTGGAACGCCCGGTGTATGTGGACCGTCCCGTTTGTGTCGAGCGTCCCGTGTATGTGGAACGCCCGGTTTATGTCGAACGCTGCGGACATCCCGAATACCGTTATGTTTACCGCGAATCGCGCGAAAGTTGGGGCTGCGGGCGGATGGAAGTCCGTCGCCAGGTGGTGGTGGCCGACAGTCATGACGGCTGCCGCCGGTGGTAAAGCCCCCGCCGTGCGCGCCGCCCTTTGACCTTCCTTTCGGAGAACCCCCATGCTCAATCCCCTGTTCCTCGCCTTGGCCCTGATTCAAAACCCCCAACCCCACGACTTGGCGCGTGGCGGCCAGGACACCACCAACCTGGGCCCCGGCAAAAACCTGGGCGGCAGCCAAACCCTGGGCAGCGGCCAGAGTTTGAGCAACGGCCGGGTCCAGCCAAGCAACCGCGGCGGTGACAACCGCAGTAGCGGCAGCCGCACCAGCGTGCAGGTCGGCGTCGGCTTCAACTTCAGCGACCACTACATGAGCCGGCATTGCGGCGGCTACGACGACTACCGTTCGTCGTGCCGCTACCCGTCGCGCCCGGTCATCATCGATCGCCCGGTCTATGTGGACCGCCCGGTGTATGTGGAAGGGCCAAGCCAGACCGTGGTGGTCGAAAAACCGGTCGAAAAAACCGTCTATGTGGATCGCCCCGTTGAAAAATTGGTTGAGAAAGTCGTCGAAAAACCGGTTGAAAAGGTGGTCACCGTGGAGCGGGTGATCGAGCGCACCATCTTCATCGAAGGCAAGAAGACCACCATCCTGGAAAAGGTGGACGGCCAGGTGCGATCCATCACCCACGCGCCCTCCGAGCCCAAGCCGCTGGATGAAAACGCGCGGCTGGCCCTGCTGTTCAACATCCGCGATGAAATCAACCGCCGCCTGCCCCTGGAAGTGGCCCGCGTCCAGGCCAACGCGCAGAACAAGACCGTGGAAGTCATCCTGCGCGCCACCAAGTTCGCCCCCTACGACCGCGTGACCCGCCGCTATGTGGTGGATGCCGACACCTTGTCGGCGGTGGGCGGCGACCTCACCATCCATTTCAACGCCGATGCGGAAGGCGTCGCCGACCTGGGCTCGGACTTCCAGGACCTGCTGCTGAAGATGGCCAGCGAATGCCAGGCCACCGGCGGCGACTGGTATCTGGACAACAAGTTCGAAGCCGAACCGAAGATTGAAAACGGCAAGGCTCTCAAGGCCATCGTGGATGACCTGAATGCGCAGATGAAGAAGTGAGGGCCGGCAATCCAAATGAAAACCTCAGGCCATGCGCCTGCGGTTTTTCGTTTCACGCCATCAGTTCCTTCAGTGCCAGACCCGGATCCGGCTGGCGCATCAGATGCTCGCCGACCAGGATGCGGTGCACGCCATTCTGGCGCAGCTTGGCCACATCGGCCGGCGTTCGGATGCCGGATTCACTGACCAAGAGGCCGCGGTCGGGCACTTCCGGCAGCAGTTTGAGCGTGTGGTCGGGATCGGTCTTCATCGCCCGCAAGTCGCGGTTGTTGATGCCCAAGAGCACCCCGCCGGCGCGCGGGAAAGTCAAATGGTCGCGCACCTGGATCAAACTCTCAAAATCATGCACCTCCAGCAGCACGGTGAGGTGCAATTCGCTGGCCAGGATCAGGAGATCAAGCAAAACCGGCTCGGTCAGGCATTCGGCGATCAGGAGCACCGCGTCGGCGCCGGCGGCCCGGGCCTCCCACACTTGGTAGGGGTCGACGATGAAATCCTTGCGCAGAACCGGCAGGTTCACGGCGGCGCGGATGGCCGAGAGGTACGCCAGCGACCCTTGGAAATACTTCACATCCGTCAGGCAGGAGATGGCCGCCGCGCCGTTGGCCTCGTAGGCCTTGGCGATGGCGACCGGATCAAAATCGGGGCGGATGACCCCGGCCGACGGGCTGGCTTTCTTGACTTCCGCGATGACCCGCAATGCGCCTTCGGGACGGGTCACGGCGGTGAAAAAATTGCGCACCGGCGGGGCGTCCGCCGCCCGGCGGCGCAACTCCGACTCCGGCAACAGGGCCTTGGCCGCGGTCATTTCTTCGCGTTTGGTTTCAACGATGCGGGCAAGGATGTCGTTCAAAGGGTCTGCTCCGTGGAAAAAGGCCGGACGGATAGGATAGCCAAGGGAAAGGTTTGCGGCTTGGCTCCGGCACGGGAAACCGGCACGGTGAATTCCGCCGCAAAGTCTTTTGGAAGCCCCGGACCGCCCCCTATCATCAGGGAGCGGAGCATCCCATGCCCACATCCCCCACCCACCTCGGCTTGCTTTCCGACGCCCACGGCAACGCGCCGGCCACCCGGCAAGCGGTGGCCCAACTGCTGCGCCAAGGCGCCACCTGTCTGATTTATCTCGGCGACGCCTGCGACGACCGGGTACTCGATGAGCTGGCCGGCCTGCAGACCGCCGGGGCCAAGCCGGTGCCGGTCCACTTGGTCGCCGGCAATTGCGACCGCGACATCCCCGCCCTGCGGCGCTACGCGCAATACCTGGAACTGACCTTCCACACGGCCCCGGGCGTCCTCAAAGCCGCCGGGCAAACCCTCGTCTTCGGCCACGGCCACGAGTCCGATTTGTGGAAGAAAGCCTGCGCCTTCGGTGCCGATTTCCTGCTGCACGGCCACACCCACGCCCGCGAAGACGCCCTGCGCCAGCACGCCAAGGGGCGCATGCGCATCCTGTGCCCCGGCGCGGTGACCGGCCCCCGCGACGGCCTGCCCCCCGCCTGCGCCCTGCTGCGCCTGCCCGAAGGAACCGTGGAATTCATGGATTTGGAATGAACTCCCCTTCGGGCCCCTCCTTCCACACCTTTTCCCGCCGCCAAGCCCTAGTCCGGGCGGTTTGCAGGAGATCAGGCATCCCGTTATCATCCCCCCCCTCCCGCACTGGTAGCTCAACTGGATAGAGCATCGGTCTACGAAACCGAAGGTTGCAGGTTCGACTCCCGCCCAGTGCATAAGCCCCTTGAAAAAGGGGCTTTTTCATTGCCAAACCTGTTTGGGGGAAATCATCCCGGCGCGGCCAAGGCCCGCCAGATGGCATGAAAACCTGAAAAAAGAAAACCCCGCATGGCTGCGGGGTTTTCAGTGACCAGGCTGGGACTCGAACCCAGAACCATCTCCTTAAAAGGGAGATGCTCTACCAATTGAGCTACCTAGTCATCACCACTTGGGGCGGAAATCATAGCGGCTAAACAGCCAACGCTCAAACCGTGGCTTATGTTTGGGGAAACGGCCTTGAAATCAGCCGGCGGCGACCTCAAAAAATCACCCCAACGGCGGCGCGACGGGTGGGGCGGCCGAATCCGGCGGCTGAGCTTCCGCCGTTTTCTTCGCCTCCGCCTCCAGCAGTTCCAGCACGCTCACCTTGCCGATAGGCTTGCCGTCCACAATCAATTTGCATTCCTCGGCCGACAGCGTTTCATGCTTGAGCAGGGCTTGGGCCAAGGCCTCGACCTTGTCCCAGTTGTCGTTGATGATCTGCTCGGCATCGCGGAAGGCGCCATCCACCAACTGGCGCACGGCGGCGTCGATCTTGCGGGCGGTGTCGGCGGAGTACGGGGTGTTGGGCACCATGCCGCCGCGGTCCTCAAGATCCCAGCTCACGAAGCCGAGATCTTCGCTCATGCCCCAGTTCTGCACCATGTGGCGGGCGTAGGAGGTCACATTCTGGATGTCGGAAGAGGCCCCCGCCGACATGTCACCGCACTTGCGGGCCTCGGCGATGCGGCCGCCGCAGGAGACGCGCATGGCCGCCAGGCACTTCTTGCGGCCCAGCATCGAGCGCTCGTTTTTGGGCAGCGAGAACATCGCCCCGCCATAGTCGCCGCGGGCCAGGATGGTCACCTTGTGCAGGGGGTCGGCATCGGGCGACATCATCGAGACAACGGTGTGGCCGGACTCGTGGTAGGCCACCAGGATGCGCTCTTCCTCCTCCACCTTGCGGCTCTTCTTGGCGCGGCCCCAGCGCACCTTGTCGCGGGCCTCCTCGAGATCCGCCTGCTCGACGAAATCCTTGTTCTGCAGGGTGGCGGCGATGGTCGCCTCGTTGATGAGGGCCTCCAGCTCGGCGCCGGAGAATCCGATGGTGCCGCGGGCGGCCTGGTCGAGGTCCACCGCCGGCGACATCTTGACCTTCTTGGCGTGCACGCGCAGGATTTCCAGGCGGCCCTTGGCGTCCGGCAGCGGCACGCTGATGGTGCGGTCGAAGCGGCCCGGGCGGGTGAGCGCCGGATCGAGCACATCCACGCGGTTGGTGGCGGCGATGACGATGACCTGGTCGCTGGACTCGAAGCCGTCCATCTCGACCAAAATGGCGTTCAGGGTCTGGTCGCGCTCGTCGTGGCCGCCGCCGCCCATGCCCGAGCCGCGCTTGCGGCCCACGGCGTCGATTTCGTCGAGGAAAATGATGCACGGCGCGGCTTCCTTGGCCTGCTTGAACAGGTCGCGCACGCGGCTGGCGCCCACGCCCACGAACATCTCGACGAAGTCGGAGCCGGAGAGCGAGAAGAACGGCACGTCGGCCTCGCCGGCCACCGCTTTGGCGAGCAGGGTCTTGCCGCAGCCGGGCGAGCCGGTCAAAAGCACGCCGCGCGGCACGCGGCCGCCCAGGCGCTGGAACTTCTTGGGGTCCTTGAGGAAGGTGATGATCTCGGTGACCTCGTCCTTGGCCTCTTCGATGCCGGCCACGTCGGTCAGCCGCACGCGGCTCTGCTCCTTGCCCATGAGCTTGTGCTTGGATCGGTTGAAGCCGCCCATGAAGCCGCCCGGGCCGCCGCCGCCGCGCATGGAACGGAATGTCATGTAGATCAGGCCGCCGATCAGGAGCAGCGGCACCACATTGAGCAGGATGCCCCAGAACATCGCCGAACCGCGGCCGGTGTCGAACTTGTACGGCACGCCGGTCTGCTGGATCTGAAAGTGCACCAGCGGGTCGCCGTTGCGGATCTCGGCGGAAACCTCGACGCCGGGCTTGGAGCCTTCCACCACGACGGTGTCCTTCAGCTTGCCGGACACGGTCCCGTCGCCGATTTTCACCGGCTCGGCGAAATCCTTGTGCTGGGCGTGCGCGATGAATTCGCTGTACGTCACCTGCTTGGTGTTGGACACCGGAAATTTGGCGACGGCAAAGGCCACCACGGCAAGCACCGCCATGAGGATGTACCACGGCGCCATCGAACGCAATGGCGGCTTGGGGCGGCCGCCTTGGGGCTCCTGCGGAGGAGGCGGAGGATTCTGCGGGGAATTCGGGGGATTGGACATAGGAAGCGGATTCTACCCCCTGCGCCCGCGGCTTATCCGGCGTTGCTCACCAATCCTCGGACCGCATGGCATCCACGATGTCGCGGGCCAGCCGTTCGACAGCCTGCCGCTGGGCGACTTGGTACGTCTCGCGGGCCCCCGCCGCCGGCATGTAAACGGCCGGGCTGGTCATCCCCTTGAGACTGCGGAACGGCAGGCCGGTCACCGCGTCAGCCCACTCCATGTCCACGGTGATGGTCCATTCCATCTCCTGCGGACCGCCGCTCTGGCGCCTTGAAACCATGGTCTGGTGGATGTCGGTGATGGTCAGCCTGAGTTGCGAATCGGCGCCGGACCGGCCCATGACCGCGTAAGGGGTGCGGTGGGAAACTTCCTTGATGACCGCCTCGGTCAGATCGAATTCGGCACCCTGCCAAAAGGTGCGGTTGACGGCGATGGGCACCGACACCGAATGGAATTGCGCCGGATACAGGCCGCCCTTCACCTCGTCGCGGAAACGGTAAGCACCGCAGCCGGGCAGGAGCGCGGCGGCAAGCATCAGGCCGGCGGCGGCCCAGGACCTGGCAAACGGCCGCTTCACGGGCCCTCCCGGGGCGCCACGGCGGATTCCGCGGCGGGCTTTCGCACCGAGGCCGGGTCGCGTTCATCAACCAGGGGCTGGCGGATGGCCGCCAAGCGCAGGATGGCGTCGCTGGCGGCTTGGGTTTTGGGATAGGCCAGCGCCAAGCGGCGGTAGAGCACGGCGGCGCTGACGATTTCGCCGCGCCTTTCATACCAGTTGGCGCTGAAAAAATCACGCAGGGCAAGCGACTCGCCGATGCGCACCAAGAGGGCGTCGGCTCCAAGCTTCTCGGCGTCGGCAGGGTGTTTCTTTTTGAATTCCTCCAGCCGCTGGCGGGCTTCGACGAGGCCCGTGGAATCGAATTGCGGACCGGAAAAGCGCGCGAGGCTGGCTTGGATGATGCGGCGGGAAACGACGGCTTCCGACCGGCTGCCGGGGTAATTCTGCAGGAAGATGCCGTAGGCCTCCACCGCCATGTCCATGTCGGCGGTTTCAAAATACCAGTCCCCCAGGCGCAGGCTCACCTGTTCGCCGATTTCGCTGCCGGGGGCGCGCTCCTGGATGCGCACCAGAAGTTCCACACCCTCCTCGCGGGTGGGGACGATGGCCAGCCCCAAGAACTTGCGCTTCCAGCCGGCCAGGAAGGTTTCGGCCACGCGACGCTCGCGGTCCAGGGCGACGACGAAAGTCGGGGTGGCGGTGAAGTGGCGGGCGATGAACTCGTAGTCGTAAAGGGCCTTCCAGAATTTGCGCTGGGCGGCCAGGGCGTCGCCGTGAAGCAGGCGGGCCTCGGCCTCGAGCTCGTGGCGCGGATAGGCCTTGAGCCATTCGTCCACCTTCTCCACCACTTCATCGGCGGTGGAGGCTGGATTGCCAAGGCCGGCAGCCGCTTGCGGGGAAATCCCGGCGGGAACCAGCATGGAGGCCCAGAACTTGCGGCGCGCCTCCAGCGCCTCGCCGGAAAGCGGCTTACCATCGGAACCGCGCACATATTGCGGATGGGCTTTCAAAAAGGCATTCACGCGTTCTTCGGGGGAAACGCCCGGCCCGACGCCGGCCTGCACCCTCACCAGCTCGCGGCGCAGCAGTTGCAACTGGCCGGCGGGGGTGTTGGGATCGGGCGCGGCGACCTGATTCCAGCCTGCATCGCCCAATTCCCAGGTTTCGGCGGCATGGGCGCGAAACGCGCACCAGCCGGCGCCCAGGGAAAGGGCGAGGGTTGAAACGGCAAAGCGGGCGGAAAGTCGGGGCATGGGGGGATGATAAGTGCCCCTACAATCCTCCGCATGGCGCTCCCCCTCCTTCCGGCCTGGCTGCCCGCCCTGCGCGGGCAATTCATCGTGTTCGACGGCCCCGACGGCAGCGGCAAAAGCACGCAATACCGCCGTTTCGCCGGCCTGTGCGCCGCCGCCGGCCTGCACGTGTGCGAGGTGCGCGAACCCGGATCCACCCGCATGGGCGAGGAAATCCGCCACCTGCTCCTGGACCAGAAGAAGACCGAGGGCACCGACGTGGACGGCACCTGCGAAATGCTGCTGTTCATGGCCGCCCGCGCCCAGTTGGTGGCTGAAAAGATCCGCCCGGCCTTACTCCGCGGCGAACTGGTGCTGGCTGACCGCTTCATCGCCAGCACCCTGGCCTACCAAGGCACCGCCGGCGGCATGCCGATCGAGGACATCCTGACCGTTGGCAAGGTCGCCCTGAAGGGCTGCTGGCCGGACCTGACGGTGGTGTTCGATGTGGACGCCGACACCGCCGACCAGCGCATGAACCCCTTGCTGCGCGGCCAGGAATTCAGCCGCGCCAAGGACCGCATCGAAAGCCGTGGCATGGCCTTCCACCGCAAGGTGCGGCAGGGTTACCTGGAGCAGGCAAAAATCGCGCCGGACAAGTATCTGGTGATTGATGCGAGCAAGGAGGCGGACGAGGTGTTTGGGGAGTTGGTTATGAAGTTGGGGGAAAGGGTGGGGTAGATGGGGCTGTTGCTGGACCGAGGGCGGCCCGCCCTCGGTCCAGTAACAGCCGGCCGAAACATCAAGGATGGTATTTTCTGAACCACTCGATGACCACCTCATTGATGTAATCACAATATTCTTTCGCACATCTGGCAATATCCGCCTCTCCCGTGTTCCAACGAAGCACATACTTCTTGCCATTGGGTGAGTTAGGGCACTCGTAAAGATCGCTCCAAGGGCCCATCATGGACTGACTGATGTCGTCCTTGTTGTGGACGTGACACATCACTCGAACGTTGTAGCCACTGCCCATCTTCTGAAAACCAATATTCCAAACCAGATTGGCGGACACTTGGGTGTAATGGCCAACCCCGGCTCGTTGAAAGCCCTTTTCTTTTAGCCAGATGCCTACACGGCGCAAAACCTCGTCACGGGCTGACAGCATGGACTTGGTGCGCGCTTCCATTTTTACGATTGGGTTTTCACGCATGGCCGCAGCCTACTCCGTAAGCCTTTGGCCCATGCTCAAGGGGCTTGCAGCCCGGCTGCAACTTTTTGCGCAAGGTCTGCATCTCAATTTTCCCCTTCCTCCCCCATCCGCCATCACCCGCCTTTTCCCGACAGCATCCGACAGCCAACCAATGGCTTTTCCACCCTCTTCACACCACTGCCCCCGACTATCCAACGACCGATAATGCATGACCGGTGTTCAATTGGGGAAAACAGGTGCAAGTCCGATAAAAAACCGCCCTTCCACAGGGGCCTTCGAAGGGACTTGAAGTTTGGACTAAGATTGGTTAACATCCGCCTGACGCCAACGGGGATCAACCCCTCAAGCGTTCATGCACAGCTGGCCGAAAGGAGGGGAGATTCACTTCCCGCGTTCATCGACCTTTCGCTTCCGACCCGCTCGCATTTTGGAGATTGCCATGCTCGCTTCCTTCTTTGGATCTTCCTCATCCTGCTCTTCCCCGCTCGTGCAACTCGGGCCTGACGGCGAATTCGCCGACCGCTGGTACGCCAAGGGCCATGACCTGGTGCACCATGCAGGTTCCGATGCCGACACCGGCGTCGCCATCCTCTCGCCGGTGCAAGTCGCGCGTGAAAACCTCTTGGCTGCGCTCAAGGAATTCCAATTCCTGGCACCCAAGCTTGCCCCCTCCATGGCGCCAGGCCTTGCCCGCATGCTGGCCGCGCAGCTGGAGGATGCCGTGACCCCCGCCCCCACCGCCCGCGTGGTGGCTTGGGATGAGCAACCTGCGGCACCTCGCCTGCGCTTGGTCAACGCACCCTTGGCGGTGTCGGCCGCGGAAGAACAATCCGATTCAGCAAACCCTGTTGCCCCGTCCACCGTCTCCTCTCCTTCCCCCCTTTCCACCGAAGCCTCCCATGCCCAAGCCGCTGACCCCGAAACAGAAACGCATCGTGACCTTCATCCGCCAGTTCCAGTTGTCGCACGGATATTCGCCGACGATGCAGGAACTGGGCGATGCGCTGGGGGTCTCGAAGGTGACCATCCACGAGCACATCGCGTCGCTGGTCGAAAAGGGCGTCATCCTGCGCAGCCACTACAAGGCTCGCTCTTTGGAACTTGCGCCTGATTTGGACCTGCCGAACGAAAC
>CANIYR010000051.1 GCA_947471825.1 Phycisphaeraceae bacterium
CCCGCATGATCCGCGGTTCGAGGAGAAGTACTACTTCGCCCCCGGCGACTTGGGTTTCCAGTGCCAGGAAACGCCGGTGGTGAAGTTGGGGCCGCTTGTGTGCTGGGATCAGTGGTACCCCGAGGCCGCCCGCGCCACCGCGCTCAAGGGCGCGCAACTCCTGGCTTACCCGACGGCCATCGGCTACTACAACGACCCCGTCAAGGGCGAGCCGCCGGCCACCCGCGCCGCCCAGCGCGAGGCATGGATCACCGCCATGCGCGCCCATGCCATCGCCAACGGCGTGTTCGTATGCGCGCCCAACCGCGTGGGCGCCGAGCGCGAACTGACCTTCTGGGGATCGTCCTTCATTTGCGGCCCCGATGGCGTCATCATGGCGCAAGGGTCCGAAACCAAGGAGGAGGTTGTCATGGCCGAAATCGACCTGTCGCGCATCGAAGCATTGCGCCGCGGCTGGCCGTTTTTCCGCGACCGCCGCGTGGATGCCTACGGCGGCCTGCTCAAGCGTTGGGAAGGGAAATGACCATGGGACAAAACGGCTATCTGTTTGCCTTGGCATTTCTCGGCCTCGCCGCCTACAACGCCCTGCGTGCCTGGTGGGGTTTGCGCGGGCAGGGCGCATCCCTCATGGCCGCATGGCATGCGCTGAAGACCCCGGCCGGCCCGGCCGCCCGAAAGGTGCTGGGGCAGCACTTGGGCAAGAAGGAGGTTTCTGATTGGGATGTGGCGGTCAACCGGTTTTACAACGTGATCGACCATGTCGGCCAGAAGGCGGTCATGGGCGGCATTTCCATCCTGTTCTGCGTGCTGTCCCTGGGCGCCGCCGCCGTCATTGGCGGCATGACTTGGCACGCCGAACGCAACAAGCCGCCGGCGGCGCAGGCGGAATCGTCCGCCGCCGATCCCGATTCATCGTTCAACCGCCCTTAAGCCCCTTGGGCCGGCCCAGACCGCCATTTCCATGCTGACTCCCCACCCCAAAATCCCGGCCTTCTCCAAGATTTCACCCTTTGCCGGGGGCTCCGGCTTCCGCATGCCGGCCGAGTGGGAGCCGCTGGATGCCGTGTGGGTGGTGCCCCCGCACAACGAGGAGACCTGGCCCGGCTGCTTCGACGAAGTCAAGGCCCAGCACGCCGCCTGGCGCAAGGCCATGGAGCCGTTTGTGCGCGTGCGCACCACCGACGAGCTGGGCATCCAGACTGACGATTCCTGGATCCGCGATTTCGGCCCGATCTTTGTCACCCGCGAGGCCAACGGCAAAAAGGAAATCGGCGCCCATGATTTCTTCTTCAACGCCTGGGGCGGCAAGTACGAGGGCGAGCGCTCCTTTGACAACACCGTGCCGCAGGAAATCGCCCTGCGCGAAGGCTTCGCGCTCAAGGTGCACGACTTCGTGCTCGAGGGCGGCTCGATCGAGGTCAACGGCTCCGGCACCCTGCTCACCACCAAGCAGTGCCTGTATTCCTCCAGCCGCAACCCGTGGCTCACCCCGGCGCAGATCGAGGCCTATTTGCACGAGGCCCTGGGCACCCGCAACACCGTGTGGCTGCCGGGGGGCATCAGCGGCGATGACACCGACGGCCACATCGACGACATTGCGCGCTTTGTCGCCCAAGACCGCATCGTCTGCGTCAGCGCGCCGGAGGGCCACGACGACCACGCCGTGACCACCGCCAACCTGAAGGCCCTGCGCGAGGCCAGGGATGAAAACGGCCAAAAGTTCGAGGTGATCGAGCTGCCGTTTCCCGAGCCTTTGCTTTACGACTTCCCGGTGGACGACCACTACCGCGGCGGCGGCATCCAGCCGGTGCCGGCTTCCTACGCCAACTTCATCTTCGCCAACGGCGCGATGTTTGTGCCGGTGTTCGGCCAAGCCAAGGACGACCTGGCTTGCCGCATCCTGGAGCGGGCCGCCCCCGGTGTGAAAATCGTGCCGGTGCGCGCGGAGTTCCTGGTGGTGGGGCTGGGGGCGCTGCATTGCCTGAGCATGCAGCAGCCCAAGGGGTGAGGCGTTTTACTGCGTCACTTCCCACAACCCCGCCAAACACCTTTCCACCTCGTCCTCCGTCGTCGCCGCACCGAAGGACAGCCGCGTCGCCCCGCCCAAGGGCGCCGTGCCCAGCGCTTGGTGCGCGAGCGGCGCACAGTGGTGCCCGCTGCGGGTCAGGATGCCCAGCGCCTCCAAGGCCTTGGACAAATCGTGCGGATTTTGGAAGCGCGGGTGGCGGATGCAGAAGGTGGACACCCGGTTCCCGGCCTCCCAGGATCCGTACAGCGTGAATTCCGGCAGCAGGCGCAGACCGGAGAGGAATTGCTGGCAGATCGCGTCCTCGTGGGCCGTCAATTTGGCCTGTGTTTCGGCTTCCAGCCAGGCCATGGCCGCTTCCAGTCCCGCAATCCCCAGCGCGTTGACCGAGCCGGGTTCGAAGCGGTCGGGCAAGAAATCGGGTTGCACGGCGGCTTCGCTTTGGGTGCCGGTGCCGCCTTCGCGCAAGGTGCGCATGCGTTGTTCAACGCCGGGGCGGATCCACAAAAAGCCGGTGCCCTGCGGCCCGAGCAAGCCCTTGTGCCCCGGGGCGGCCAGCAAATCAATGCAGGATTCCTCCACATTCACCGCCACATGGCCCAGGCTCTGCGCGGCGTCCACCAGATAGGGGATGCCGGCGGCGCGGGTCATGCGGCCAATCTCGGCGATCGGCTGCACCACCCCGGTCACATTCGACACATGGTTGATGGCGACCAGGCCGGTGTCCGGCCGGATGGCTTTTTCGATTTCGCGCGGGTCAAGCAAACCGGTCTGCGGGTCGCAAGCCACCACGGTGAACTCGGCCAGGCCGATTTCGCGCAATTCATGCAGCGGACGCAGCACCGAGTTGTGGTCGAAGGCGGTGGTGATGGCGTGGCGCTTGGCGGCCTTGGCATGCAGGATGCCCTTGAGCCCCAAGTTCAGGGCGTCCGAGCAATTGAGGCCGAAAATCACCTGTTCGGAAGGCCCTTGGGCGCCGATCCAGTCGCGCAGACGGCGCCGGCAGCGCATGACCACTTCGCCGGCCTCGCGCGCCTCGGCATAGGCGCCGCGGCCGGGGGTGGCGCCCAAGCCGGTCGAAAAGCGCACCAAGGCGTCCACCACGCCGGGCGCCTTGGGGGCGGAGGTGGCGGCATGGTCGGCGTAGACGCGGGGGAGTGGGGTGGACATGGGGGAGGGGCATGATATCGGACCGGCCATTTCACTCCGGGGGGCCTTTGGGCCGATAGAATCCGCATCCCTCTTGGCTTATCTTTTGGGCACCATTCTTCAAAATTCCCCCTCATGCAAATCAAACTCGCCCCCCGCATGGACCGCCTGCCGCCCTACATCCTGGCGCGGCTCAAAACCATGGTTTACGAGCGCCGCAAGGCCGGTTTTGACGTGATCGACATGAACATGGGCAACCCCTCGGACGCGCCGCCGGACGCGGTGGTCGAGAAAATGCGCGAGGCGGTGCTGGATCCGCGCAACGGACGCTACTCGGTGTCGGCCGGGGTGTTCAACCTGCGCCGCGAGGTGGCCCTCAAGTACAAGCGCAAATACAACGTGGATTTGGACCCGGAAACCGAGGTCATCGCCACCATCGGATCCAAGGAAGGCTTTTCGCACATGTGTCTGGCCCTGCTTGGCGCCGGCGACATCGCGGTGGTGCCGGATCCGGCCTTCCAGATCCACACCTACGGCGTGGTGCTGGCCGGGGCTTCGACCGTCAGCGTGCCTTTGGGCGCCGACAAGGCGTTTTTGGAGCGCATCGAGCATGTGCTGACCACCCTGCAGCCCAAGCCCAAGTGCGTCATCCTGTGCTATCCGCACAACCCGACCGCGCTCACGGTGGACCTGGAGTTCTACAACGAGGTGGTGAAGATGGCCGAGCGCCACCAGGTCATCATTTTGCACGATTTCGCCTACGGCGAGACCTGCTTCGACGGCTACAAGGCGCCGTCCTACCTGCAGGCCGATGGCGCCAAGGAATACGGCGTGGAATTCACCACCATGAGCAAGCCCTACAACATGGCCGGCTGGCGCATCGGCTTCTGCTGCGGCAACAAGGCCCTGGTCAAGGGCCTGGCCACCATCAAGGGTTACTACGACTACGGCATCTTCCAGGCGGTTCAGATCGCCGCCATCATCGCCCTGCGCGAGGGCGACAAGTTCGTGGACCAGCAGGCGCTGGTGTACGAAAAGCGCCGCGATGTGCTGGTGGACCGCCTGCGCAAGTTCGGCTGGCAGGTCGAGAAGCCGCGCGCCAGCATGTTCGTGTGGGCCAAGCCCAAGCCCGAGCACCTGGCGCCCCACAAGGGCCTGACCACCGAGTTCTGCTTGGCGATGGTGGAAAAAGCCGATGTGGCCATGACCCCCGGCGCCGCCTTCGGCCCCGGCGGCGAGGGCTACATCCGCCTGGCGGTGGTCGAGAACGAGCAGCGCATCCGGCAGGCGATGGCATCCCTGGGCAAGGCCTTGGGTGAAAAGGCCTGAGGAGGGGCGCAGGGCGTGGTGGTAGAATGGGCGGCCCCCATGACCGACCCTTGCCCCATCCGTGCAGTTCCATTTTGCAAGCGCATGCGCCGGGTTGCACGCTATCCCGCGGTGCGTTTCGCCATGACGTTGGCAGGTTGCCTGCCTTTGGGCCTGGCCCGGCGCATCGGCCGCGACATGGGCTCTTTGGCGTGGTGGGTGTCCGCCAAGGAGCGCCGGCGCGCGCTGGCGCACCTGGGAATGGCGCTGCCGGGATTGGGCGAGCGCCAGCGCCGCCGCATCGGCCGTGAAAGCTTTGCCAATCTTGGCAAGTGCCTGGGTGAGATCGCCCAATCGCGCCATTTGGACGCGTGCTTGGATTCTTTTTTCGAGCTGGATGCGGCGGCGTTCAATCTGATCCGTGATGCCCATGCCGAAGGTCGCGGGGTGATCCTGATTTCGGCGCATTTGGGCAATTTCGAGCTTTTGGCCAGGCGGGTGGCCTCCGCCGGCGTCACCCAACTGTGGGTGGTTGCCAAGGCGCCCGGTTGCGGCCGCACCACCGGCATGATCGCGGACATGCGGCGGGCGGGCGGCGTGCACACCATCTGGCGCGGCAGTCCCAGCGCCGGGCGCGATTTGCTGCGGGTGGTGCGGCGCGGCGAAATCCTGGGGCTGGTCATCGACCAGGACACCGACGTGCAGGGCGTCTTTGTGGATTTCATGGGCCATCCCGCGCACACGCCGCGGGCCGCGGCGGACCTTGCGCTGCGCACCGGGGCGGTGGTGATCACAGGCTTTGCCATGCCGCGGGCCGGCGGCGGCTACCGGGCGGCAATGGAGCGCATCGAGCCGCCGGCGGGCCTTTCCGGCGAGGCGGCGGTGGTGCCTTTCGTGCAGGCGATGAGCGATGCGATCGAGCGGGCGGTGCGCGCCGCGCCCGAACATTGGGTCTGGATGCACCGCAGGTGGCGGAAAACCCCCGGGGCCGACGGCCCGGCGGCGTGAAATGACAAAGGCGCCCGCGCTTTTGTCATTTCACGCCAAGCCTCACAGCACCGTCACCTTGAGGCCCTGCTGGTCCACCTTGAACGGGAATTCGCGCGCCAAGGGATTGGGCGGCCGGGTGGCCAGCCGGTGGCGGATGCGCGCCGCCGCCGCCGCGTCTTTGGCGATGACCATGGCAAATCCGCCGCCGCCGGCGCCGCACAAAAGGCGGGCGTCGATGTCCTTGGCAAAGGGCCGCAGCACCGCCTCCACGCGTGCGTTGGTCGAGCCCGGATCGATGCCGCGCTTGCTGTCGCCGTAGCCGGCGATCGCTTCGATGGCGGCGCGCGCGTCGTCGGCGGCCAGCGCCAAGGCCAGCCGTTCGGCGTTGTCCTTGAGGTTTTCAACCGTTTTGAGCATGTCGCCCTCGCGGCGCAAAAAGCGTCCGACCACGCCCTGCAAAATGCCGCGGGCCATGCGCTGCACGCCGGTGAACAGGAGCACGCTGCGCTCATTGAACAGGGCGGCGCAGTTGGGCGGCAGGGGCAGGGCATGCACCGAGGGCCGCTGGTCGGGGCCCGGCCGCGAGCGGGCGATCTTGACGCCCGGCACCACGCCGCCGACCTGGTCCTGCCAGCCGCCGCCGGTGGTCAGCACCTGTTCCAGAAGCAGGGTCCGCGCGCAGAGCTCCTCATGCGACAGCGGTCGGCCGGTGGCGCGGGCCAGCGCGGCCATCACGGTGGCCGACAAAATGGAGGAGGTGCCCATGCCCGAGCCCTTGGGCAGGGCCGAGAACAGGGTGAGTTCAAAGCCGCCGCCGATGGATTCCAGATGTTTGGCCAAAGGTTTTTTGGCGTCGGCCGGGGCCAGGCCCGACAACCCGATGGCGGCCATGGCCAGGGCGTCCCAGCGGCGCGGGTCGGGCTTGGCCAGGAGCTGCGCGGAACTCTCGACCACGGAGCGGGCGCCCAAATCAATCGAAGAAATGGCGATGACCGGCTCGGCGCGGCGCTTGACCACGCATTGGATGGGGTATTGGTCGCACAGGGTGACGGCCAGGTTGACCACCGTGCCGCCCATCTCGGCGCAGATCGGCGGGGTGTCGGACCAGCCGCCGGCCAGGTCGATGCGGGCCGGGGCGGTGGCCCACACGGCCTGGTCTTCGCGCACGGTGTCGATGCGGGCCGGGGCGGCCGGCTCGACGGCGGCCGCCACCGCGTGGGCCACATGCAGGAGGGCCTGGTCCATCAGGCCGCCCTGGTTGCGCTTGCCGATGGTGTCGGCCAGCGCGAGCAGGCGCGCGCACAGGAGCGGGCTCCCGGCGGCTTTCGCGGCGGCCAAGAGATCGGCGCGGGCGGTGCGTTTTTCCGCCGGGGTGCGCAGGTCGGCGAGCAGCGCTTCGCAGGGCATGAGGGAATGGGCTTTTGCGCGCGCGGCCACCGAGGCCGCGCGCACGCGGCGCTGCACCTCCTGGCGGTGGGCGATCAGGCGGCCGTGGTCGGTGGTGCGGATGACCTCCGCCAGGGACAGCCGCGCGGCCTTGCGGAAAGCCGCCAGCGCCGCCGGCGGCGCCGCGGCAGTGCCGGCCATCCACAGCGCGGCGGCCACCGACGAGGCGTGGTCGCCGACGGCCCACAGCCTGGCGTTCCACAGCGTCTTGTCGGCGCCGGCCGGCCACAGGTCGGCCTCTTTGATGCCGTGCCGCTTCATGAAGGTTTCCAGCGGCGCGTTGAGGAAGGAACTGCCGTCCTTGAAAGTGTCATCCAGCCCGAACAAAACGGCGGTCATCGCGCCGGGCTTGCCTTTCATGTTGAGCGGCACGCCGGTCAGGCCGAGGTTGGCCGGCAGCGACAGCCCGGTTTTGCCAAGGGCAAGCCCGGTGACCAGATTCGGCCCGGGCAGCACCAGCGGGCCGTCGCAGGAGACGCCCTCGACCACCGCCCCCTCGCCCAGCCGCGTGCGGCCGGAAGCCAGGATGGCGTTGAAGATGAAGGCGCCTTCGCGGGCCGCGCCGTCCTTCACCTTGGCGTGGTCGCCCCCGCGGAAGCCGTATTTTTCGGCGGTGTGGGACAGGGCCGAAACGCCGGCGGAAAATTCGCGCGACGAACCGACATGGAAGAATTCGCAGGAGGGCGCCACCGCCACGCGGAAGGGGATGCCACGCAGTCCGTCGTACACCGCGCCCGTCGCCTTCGAGTCGCCGTTGGCCGCCAGGTAATCGCGGCGTTTGGCGGCTTTGGGCAGGGCCATCAGCAATTCCTGGTACAGGTCCAGCGCCGGGGCCTTCCCCAGCGGCAGGTCTTTGAGCAGGCCGCCGGCGGTGATGCGGCAGCCGCTTTTGGCGGGCGTCAGTTTGCCGCCGAAGGCCCCGAGCAGTTGCGCGGCGGCCTCCGGCCCGAAGGAGAGGAGCCCGGTGTCCACCAACACGCGGCCGATGCCGTCGACCGCCCCCGCTTTTTTGGCCGCTTCGGCTGAGGGCTTCTGCAGGAAATTGGCCACCACGCTCGCTTGCGTGCCGGGCTTGGCCACATACACGCCGTGCTTCGCGCCGCGGGTGAGGTCGGTGGGGAAGGCCACGCCCACGACGCCTTCATGGTTGAAGTCGGCCTTGGACGGGTCGAAGGTGATCAGCACATCGCCGGCGGCGATCAGCACCTGGCCCTGCGGCGGGCAGGGCAGGGCGATGAGCGAATCCAGGATGAGGTCGAACAGGGTGGCCGGGGCTTGCGCCAGGTCGCCGCTCTGGCGCAGGCGGGCCGGCACCGGGCAGGGCAGCGGCGCGAACACCTTGCCCTCGGCCGCGTAGGCCGGCAGGCGGCGGCTGTCGCCGCCGGAGTGGACGATGACGATGCGCCGGCCGGCGAACAATTGCGCCATGGACCTGGCCTGCGGCTCCTCCTTGGCGAATTGCCGCGCCAATTGTTCCAGCACCAAAACCGTGGCGCCGCCGGAGCCCACGCGCCGGCCCTGCGGGTCGGGGATGACGCTCCAATGCTCCACCGGGCCCAGGCGGTTTTCCTTTTCACGCAGGGCCAATTGCGCGGCGTAGCCCTGGGCCTGGGCGGGGTTGGCGGCGGTGAGGATGAGGTGGTGGATGGTCTGCATGGCTGGTGGTGGATGGGGAGCGGGGAATGAAAACCGGGAGTGGGGAGTTTAGTGCGAAGCCCATGCGATGACGGCGAAGCCAAGGGCCGCCGCGAGCCAGGCGGCCCAGTCGGTCAGCGCGAAAATCAGCGGGTCTTCGCTCATCCTGCCCTGGCTGGCCCGGCGGATCAGGCGCGCCAGCCACAAGGCCAGCAGGAGCGGCGCAAGCAGCAGGCGCAGGGGATGGGCATAAAGGAGTGATGCCGCAGGGCTCTGGGTGTAGGCGACCAGCACGCACGCCGCCACCGCGCCCGCGCCGGCCGACAGCCCCAAGAGCAGGCTGCGGTGGCGGGTCGACCAGCCGCGGCCGGGGGCTTGGCAGGAATCGTCATCGGTGCCCTCGCCATGCAGGCGGTGGAGTTCGGCGTGGCGTTTGCACCCGGCCAGCGCCAGCGCCGTGGCGCCGACAAAGGCCAGGAGCCATGGCGAGGGCCAAACGCCGGTGGCCGCGCCGCCGGCCACCACCCGCAGCACGAAAAAGGCGGCGATGGCCAGCAGGTCAAGCCCGGCCACCGCGCGCAGCCGCAGGGAGTAGAGCAGGGCCAGCGTCAGATAACCTGCCAGGGTTGCGGCAAAGACCGCGGGCAGTCCGATGGCCATCGCTCCCGCTCCCCAGATCAGCGCACCCGCGCCAAGCAGGGCCCACTTTGGGGCAAGCTCCCCGGAAGCGATGGGGCGTTTTTTTTTCAAGGGATGGTTGCGGTCGCCCGCCGCATCGCGCAGGTCGTTCAAAAGATAGCCGGCGGCGGCCGCCAAACTGAAGGCGGCGGCCGCCATGAAAGCATCCACCCATTGTGTGCCCTTGCCATAGTGCCCGGCCAGAAGCGGCAGAAACAGCAGCAGATTCTTGGCCGCGTGGAGCGGGCGGCAGGCGCGGATGAAGGGGAGGATGGGGATGCGCATGGGGAATGGAAAGGAAAGTAGCGTAGCGTGCCTTATCCGCGCAGGCGCGCCCAGCGCGCCCATTGCGCGGCGAACGCCGCCGCATCCAGGCCCAGCGCCTGCAGCGCCGCCTGCGCCGGGCCTTCCCACGCAGGCGCAGCCGGTGGCGGCGCGCGGCCCGGGGCGGCATGCGGCACATGCGGCCAGGATTTGGCCCTAGCCACCAGCGTGTCGAGCAGTTGCAGGTACTGGCGCAAGGACAGCCAGGCCAAAACGCCGCCCGGGCCGTCCTCGCGCAGGGCGGAATTCACCCACGGCAAGGGTGCGCCCGCAGGCGGTTCAGCCGACCAAGAACCCCCCGGCATGTCGGGCATCGGCGGAGTTTCCCCCATCCCCGGCATGGCAACCGGCGGCATCATCATCGGCGGCTCCATGCCCATCTCCATCCCCGGCATCGTGACCGGCGGCATCATCGGCGGCGGCTCCATGCCCATCCCCGGCATTACCGGCAGCGGATTTCCCATCACGGGCGGCGATGTCGGCGCGCCGGCGCCTTCGTTTGGTCCTGCGCTCGCGCCTTCGCGCAACTCCGCCGCGACTTCCGGTGGAAAAGGCTGCCAATAACCATCCGGCGCGGCCAGCGGCGCGTAGGGTGTCATGCCGAATTTGCCTTTGTACAAAGCCACCCGCGCATGCAGGCTGGTGAAGGGTGATTCCTCCGGCCGCTCTGCGTTGCCCTGCGCCGCCGGCAGCAAATCCACGAAAGCCATCGCCCCGGCCAGCGCGCTGGCATCGGGCAGCGCGGCCATCTTGAAACGCC
>CANIYR010000052.1 GCA_947471825.1 Phycisphaeraceae bacterium
TCCTGGGCTTCGCTGATCCACACCTCGGTGTAGGTCAGGCCTTGGTACTTGAGCGGGGCTTGGTCGAGTTCGATGACCGCGCCGACCTTTTCGCTCATTTCCCCGACGGCCGACGAGAAGCCGCCGGCGCCGCAGTCGGAGATCTTGGTGAACAGGCACTTCTTTTCGCCGGTTTTCGGGTCCTGCCAGTCGCGGCACTGGAGCAGGATGTCCATGGTGCGCTTTTCGGTGATGGCGTTGCCGATCTGCACGGCGTGGCTGAATTCGTCGCTGGCGGTGTGCTCCAATTCCTCCGAGGAGAAGGTGGCGCCGTGGATGCCGTCGCGGCCGGTTTCGCCGCCCAGGATGACGATCTTGTCGCCGGGGCGGGCCGCGCCGTGGCACTTGTCCAGGGGTAGGATGCCCACGCAGCCGCAGTACACCAAGGGGTTGGCCAAATAATCATCGTGGAAGTACACCGCGCCATTGACGGTGGGGATGCCCATGCGGTTGCCGTAGTCGCGCACGCCGGCCACCACCTGCTCCAGCGTGCGGCGGGGGTGGATGACGCCGGTGGGGATCAGGGCCGGATCGAAATCCGGGTGGGCCACGCAGAACACATCGGTGTTGGCGATCGGCTTGGCCGACAAGCCGGTGCCCATGATGTCGCGGATGCAGCCGCCGATGCCGGTGGCGGCGCCGCCGTAGGGCTCGATGGCCGACGGGTGGTTGTGGGTTTCGACCTTGATGCACACGCCGTCCTCGTCGTCGAACTTGACGATGCCGGCGTTGTCCACGAACACCGACACGCACCATTCCTTCATGGCGGCGTCGGCATCCATCAGGTCAAAAGTGGCCTTGGCCACGGTCTGCTTGAGCAGGTTGTGGATGACGATGGTGCCGTCGGCCTGCAATTCATGGCCTTTTTTGAGCGTGCCGTCGGCGTTGTTGAAAATGCCGTTGCCGGCGGCGGCCTTGTAGGACACGCGGCTCTTGAGCGTCTTGTGCACGCAGTGCTCGCTCCAGGTCTGGGCGAGGGATTCCAGTTCGATGTCGGTCGGTTCGCGGCCTGCGGTCTTGTAGTAATTCTGGATGCACAGCATTTCCTCCAGCGAGAGGAACAGGTGGCCTTCGCGCGAGAGTTTTTCAAGCCCGGCGTGGCTCAGGGTGGTCAGCTCCACATGGCGCAGCTTGAACAGGGCCGGCGTGCCATGCGGGAAGGCGGATGGGTGATAGGCGGTCAGGTGGGCCGCCTGGATCACGCCGTTGCCCAGGCGCGAGAGGGCGAAGCGGGTTAGGTCGGCATCCGGGGCGGTGCAACCGGCGAAGGTGTAGCGGGCGCCGGTCATGACCGACACATCAGCCTTGTTCAGGCGCGGCAGCATTTCGCAGATGGCCTCGCGGGTGGACTGGGCCACCGGATCCATGACGCCCGGTTTGTAGTGGACTTCCACGAACTTGTTGCTGGTGCATGCCGCGGTGGCGCCGACCACCGCCACCTGGTTGATCGGGTCGGCCAAAAGCTCGGCGCCGATGCGCGCCACTTCGGCCGGGGAGAGGGCGGCTTCAATGAGGTAAATGCGGGCGATTTTGGCGTCCGTCGTGCCGGGCAAGGCGGCTTTCGCACCGGTCAAAAGGGCCGCCGCATGGGCATCGCGGTCGTGTGATGCGTGGTGGACTTCGATGCGGTGGACGGCGGGAGCGATGGAATTGGGCATAGGGGGCGGATTTTAGCCGAGAAACTCAGCCGGGAAAGGCCGGCAACGGCGCCCGTCCGCACGGCTTCACGCCCCGCCCACCAGGGGCGCCTGCATCGCGCTTGCGCCCGGATATTTGACCCGCCCGTGGTGCATGGCCAAGAGGCTGCGCACGGCTGCTTCCTCGATCAGGCGCAAATCATTGGCGGTCAGCGGGCAACTGTCGAGCTGGTTGTCCAGCAGGCGCTTGCGGGTCATGTGGCGGACGATTTCGGTGAATTTCTCGGCCGTGTGCTCGCTGGCGGCGCGGGCGGCGCCCTCGATGCCATCGCAAAGCATCAGGATGGCGGCCTCAGCGGTTTGCGGCTTGGGGCCCTTGTAGCGGTAGTCTTCCTCCTGCGGCATCGGGCTGCCGACCAAGTCGTGGCGGCGGCTGGCGGCGCGGAAGAAGTATTCGACCAAGGTGGTGCCATGGTGGGAGGTGATGCAATGCACCACCGGCGGCGGAAGGTGGTGGTCTTTTGCCAAGAGCAGGCCGTCGCCGACATGGTTCATGATGATCGCCGCGCTGCTGGCCGGCACCAACTGGTCGTGCGGGTTGGCCCCGCCGTTTTGGTTTTCAATGAAAAAGTGCGGGTGGTGCACTTTCCCCACGTCGTGGTACATGGCCCCGATGCGGCAGATCAGGGCGTCCGCCCCGATCGCCTCCGCCGCGGCCTCGGCAAGGTCGGCCAGCCGGAGGGAGTGTTGGTAGGTTCCAGGCGCTTGTTTGGCAAGGGCTTGCAGCAGGGGGTGGCTGGCGTCATTCAGGTCTTTGAGGGTCATGGCGGTGGTGATGCCGAAGGCCCGCTCGATCAGAGGCAGTGCGCCTTGCACGATCATGCCGGTGGCCAGGCACATGCCGAAGACCCCGCCGGCATCCTTGACGGAATCCATGGCGATGCCACCGACGCCCATGGGGCGGGTGGCCAGCGCGACGGCCAGCGAGGCGACGGCCATGCCGATGCCCGCCCACAAGCCGGCCAGCAGCAGGTCTGTGCGCTCGCGCACCACGCGCAGGGGCAGGGCGGCGGCGGCCACGCCTGCGAAAAGCACGAGGCCGGTGGGGGACGGCAGGCGCAGTGTCCACATGGTCAGGGCCGCCAGAACGCCCCCGACGGCCAGGGCCATGCGCCGGTCATAGGCCACCACCATCACCATGGCCACGGCAATCAGGGGAAAGGCGTACGGCGCATGCCGCCAGTTTGGCATGACGCCGGAAAGCAGGCCGGAAAGCCCCAGCGACAGGCTGACCAACCCGCACAGGGCCAGGCCGCGCATGGGGTTTTTGGCCACCCGGCTGCCGGTGGCAAACAGATAAATGAAGATCGCCCCGCATAGCAGCACCGCCAGCATGCCGGTGCCGGCCGCGCGGAATGCGCGCTCCTGCGAGAATGTGTCGGCATGCCGCCAGGCCGCGTGTTCGCTTTTCAGCAGGTCGAGGTCGTCCGAGCGCAACTGAACGCGGCCGGGCAGTATGACTGTTTTCTCCGGATGCAAGAATTCGCCAGAAGCCGCCGTGCCGGATTGGCCGGGGGCCGCATGGGCGAAGGGAACCCGGCTGACAATCACCGGATCATCCACCCATTGGTTCACTTGGAAGGGAAAGCGCCGTGAAACCCAGTCTTCGACGCCCATGGCAAACAGTGCCAGCCCCATCACCATGATCATCGCCAGCCAAGCCGGTCGCTGGCGCGCCAACACCCCCACCCGCAGGGTGGAGGGCTGGCGTTCTTCGACGAAGCGTGGTTTGGCGTGCACGCAGGAATTGTAGGGTAGAGGAGGGGGTACAATGGCCGCCATGCCGACGCTCCCCGACGCTCCCCCGGCCCGATCCGACTGGTTTGAGGACGGCTTGACATTTTCCTGCACCTTGTGCGGCGACTGCTGCTCGGGCGAGCCCGGTTTTGTCTGGTTTAGCGACGAGGAGGCGCAGGCCATGGCCGACAAGGTGGGGGTGTCGCTGTTCGATTTTCTGCGCACCTATGCCGAGCGGTTCGAGGGCAAGTGGACCCTGCGCAATGTGCGCAACGCCGAAGGCCAGCACGACTGCATTTTTTTGAAACCCCTGCCAGGCGGCAAGCGTGGCTGCGGCCTGTACCAGGTGCGCCCCAAGCAGTGCCAGACCTGGCCGTTTTGGTCGGGCGTCATCAAGAGCCAGAAGGCTTGGGACAAGACCGCCAAGCGCTGCCCCGGCATGGCCAAAGGCAAGACCGGCGAAGGACAGTTTTACCCGGCCGACCAGATCCGCATCATTTTGAAAAGCAACCCCGGCCCATTGGAGGGCTGATGCCATCCGCACGGGATTGGAATGAATGGAAAGAGGCCGCCGCCTCCCCCGGGGTGGATGCCGCCCTGCGCACCCTCTATGCCGGGGTGGAGGCCGCCGCGCACCTGCGCGGCCCGCGGTGCGAGGCCTCGGGCCGCTGTTGCAAGTTCAACACCCACGACCACCTGCTGTATGTGACGGGCCTGGAAATCGCTTGGTTTTTGCGCCAGGCCGGGGAGCAAAAGGCCGCGACCGAGCCGGGCTACGAGGCGCAAATCCAAGGGCTGCGCTTGCCGGTGTTGTCGCCGCGCCAGTTGCCCGATGGTTGCGCCTGGCAGGTGGACGGCCTGTGTTCGGCGCACGGTTTCCGCCCGTTGGGATGCCGGGTGTATTTCTGCGAAAAAGGCACCGAGGATTGGCAGCAGCAAACCTACGAAAAGTTCCAAACGCAGTTGCGCGCCCTGCATGATTTGCTCGGCCTGCCCTACGGTTACATGGAATGGCGGGGCGGGATTTTGGATGCGGCGCGCATGGCATGAGCCGGCGGCGGGCCGGTTAGGATACATCTCCCCAACCCCCTACAAGGCTTCCCCATGTCCGTGGCACCGAGCGCAAGCGCTGGCTTGCAAAACAAATCCTCCACAACGAGCTCCCACGCAGTGGAAATGCGCGTCCGCTACCAAGGCAACCTCCGCTGCAAGGCGCAGCACCGCCCCTCCAAAACCAACCTCACCACCGATGCGCCGGTGGACAACCATGGGCTTGGCGAATCGTTTTCCCCCACCGATCTGGTGGCGGCCGCCCTGGCCTCTTGCATGCTCACCATCATGGGCATTTGCGCCAAAAAACTGGACGTTTCGCTGGCCGGCACCAAATCCACGGTGTTCAAGGAGATGACCGCCACCCCGCCGCGCCGGATCGCCAAAATCAGCATTCATTTCATGCTGCCCGATGTGGCGGCGGAGCACCGCGCCGCGCTTGAGCGGGCGGCCCATGCCTGTCCGGTCAAACTGAGCCTGCACCCTGATGTGGCGCAGGAAGTGGTGTTCGGCTGGGGCGAAGCTTAAGGTGGCACGGGCGCCTTGCCCGTGTGCCCCGCATCGGGAGTCAAGCCCATGGGATGCCCATGACACTTCAGTCCCCGACGCTTTGCGCGCCGCCGAGAGCGCCCGGGTCAGGATGCCATGCGGCCCTGCCGGGGTCGCTTTTCCCCTGCCGCATCCATGTGGCCACGCGGCCATGTCCATGCCTGGGCGGGGCCTTGGGGCCGCGTTCATGGGGTGGTGAAGCGCGATTGCCGGCCGGCTCAGTTGGCCCGGATGGCCAAGGCCGTGATGTCGTCCGCGCGCGGACTGTGGCCGACATGGCGCGCGACCGTGGCCATCAGGCGGGAAACCACGGTTGCCGCGGGCTCGGCGGCATTCCTGATCAGGGAACTCAAAATGGCGTCCCGCCCGAACCGTTCGCCCTTGGCGTTGGTGGCGTCGATCATTCCGTCGGTGTAGCCGAAGAACAGGTCGCCCGGCCGCAGGTCCCACACCGATTTTTGATAGGTGGCGGAAGCATCCACGCCGACAATCAGTCCGCCGGTTTCCAGGGGATGGGGCTTGCCGTCGCGGATGATGACCGGCGGCTCGTGGCCCGCATTGCAGTAGGTCAGGCGCCGTGTGCGCGGGTCCAGGGTGGCGTAGAACAAAGTGGCGAATTCGTGCGCCCGGCCTTCCGAGGCCATGGACTGGTTGACCTGCGAGATCATCGCATCCAGGTCGTAGTAGGCCGGCGCGTGGGCGCGCACCAGGGAGCGCAGGGAGGCCATCTGCAGGGCGGCCGGCACACCCTTGCCCGCTATGTCGGCGATGACGATGCCGTAGGCGCCGCCACTGAGGGGAATCAGGTCGTAGAAATCGCCGCCCAAGTGGAGCGACGGCTCGTAGGCGGCCCCCATGTCAATGCCCGGCAGTTGGGGCATGCGGGTGGGCATCATGCGGCGCTGAACATCGGCCGCCAGCTGGACATTCTCGACCAATTTGCGGTTTTTTGTCTGCGCTTCGTCCAGCCGCGCGTTTTCGATGGCGGTGGCCAGCAGTTGCGCGATGGCCTTGAGCAACTGGCACTGGTCCTTGGGAAAGGTGCGCGGTTCACCGGTGAAAACCTGGACCATGCCGATGGGGCGGCCGTGGTACATGATGCCGGTGGCCAACATCGACTGGAATCCCATCGCCCTGGCATCCTCCTTGAAAAAAACGCGGGCGTCTTCGGCCATGTCGGCCACATAGACCATTTCGCCGCGCAGGCATGCCAGGCGCAGCTCGCTTTTGTTGATGAGGCTGCGGCCAAGGTTGCTGTATTCGGCGCTGAGGCCGTGTGAGGCATGGCTGGCCAGCTCGGGCGGGCTGCCTTCCAGAAGGCGGATGTTGACGCCTTTGGCATGCATGACTTCGGCGATGGATTCGGCGGCTTGGTGCAGGATCTGCCCCAGTGCGTTATGCCCGGCCAGCGCGGTGGAAAGTTTGAACAGGACCGAGAGTTCCTCCAGCCGCTGGTTGACCACATGCTGCTGGTAGCCCATCTGCGCGATGGCGTTGGCGATGAGATACAGCAATTGCATGGCCGAGGCCACGGAAGGGGCATAAGCCTCCTCCGCGGCGGACATCAGTTCCTGGCGCGCATCCGCATCGATGCTCATGCGGTTGAGGGCGTCGTTTAAGCGGCGTTTGTGGCTGTCGGAAAGCGCATCCAAGGGCAGCACCTGGCGGCGCTGGACCGACAGCGAGCCCACCTGCCGGTGCTGCACGATGATGGGCGCGGTGCGGGTGGCGTTTTCGCCGCCATCCTCCATCAGATGGTCAAGCAGGCGGTCGGATTCGGCGCGGCGGGCAATGTTGGTCTGCTGGGTGACCGGGGTGCCCGAGCCGTCGGTGATGGTCGTTTGCAGGCGGGTGATGACCGAGAACGCGTCTTGGATTTCCTGCAGGCTTTCAGGGTCCACGAAATCCGTTATTGCCGGCGCCTTGGGGTGGGCTTCGGCGGCGGGTGCAAAACCAGATGAAAGGAATTCGGGCACGGGGGATAGGGTAGCGGTTGAAACAAGAAAAGCGAGGGAAAAAACGGCGGCGGAAAAACGCCATGGCCGCCAAACGGCAACCAGCCCATGGAGGGGGTTCTGCGCGGGAAGGGGCCGTTCATGGCGCCAAGCCAGCGTCACATGATTGCCAGCACACTGAAACGCTTGTCGCCGCGCGGGAGCGAGGCTTTGATTTCCTCACCCACGCGCGCTTTCATGAGCGCCGCCCCCAAGGGGCTGGTGGCGGTGACTTCGATCTCGTCGGAGTCGAAGCCTCCCGTGGCTTCACCAACCACTTTGTAGAGGTCGTCGGAGTTGTCATCGAGATCCTTCAACTTGACCACGGTGCCCAGAAACACCATGTCGGCCGGCTTCTCAACTTCATCGGCCACTTGGGCGCCGGCGATGCGGAGCTCCAAGCGGCGGATTTCCGCTTCCGCCATGCCTTGGTCGTCGCGTGCGGCATGGTATTCGGCATTTTCCTTCAAGTCGCCCAAGGCGCGCGCTTCGGCGATGCGCTGGGATACGGACGGCCGCGCGTCAATCAGCGCGGCCAAGCGGGCTTCCAAGGTTTGTTTTTCTTCGCGGGTGAGAAATTCCATGGGGGATCTCCGGAGTCAAAAAGGCAGACAGACCGGGGAAAGGCCCGGTTGTTGGGTATGTGTTTGGAGAGGAAAAGCGAGGCGGGTATTCTAGGGCTTGCGGCTGTTGCCTGCTTGGGGCGGCAACGTTGGCGGGGGAAGGTCGGTCACCGTCACCCGGCCGGAACAGATGGAGAAATGAGAGGAGCCGGCTTGTCCGTTCTGAACCCTTTTGTCTCTGCACAAACCGTACAAAGCCTTCTGTTTAGATTCCGCCGGGGCGTCAATTCCAGCTTCTTCACCCACGGGCAATCCCCACGTGATGTCAAGGGTATTCTGCGGTGTTTTGAGGAGGAAGGAAAGCTTGAGTCTTTTTTTCGAATCAAGTTCTCCCACGCGCAGGTTGGTGATGCGGCGCCGGTCTTCGGATGAGAAAAGGCTTAGCATTTTGAGGCCGGCTTGAAGCCGTCCGTTTTGCCACACCATCCCGCTGTCGGGAGCCGGGCTGTCCACCCCCTCGATGCGTGGCACAGTCAGGCGGTCGGCGGCTTCCACCGGCAGATTTTCCGCCAAGAGGTGTCCTTTGATATCCACCACGGACAAGGGACTTCCGGCATTTCCAACCACAATGCCAGCGGGCTCGTACCAATGCACATCCAGTTGCACGCGGCCATCGAATCCGCGCCAGATGCGGCGCACATGGTCTTTGCCGACGGCAGGCCGTCTTTCGAGGGCATCCTTGGCTTTGTCCAAGCCTTCATTGTCCAAAGGACTGCTCGAAAGAAGAGTTTCCATCTCTTCCACGATTGAGCGTGCCTCCCCCGGTGAAATCCACGGCGGCACCGTCAGCACCACCGAACCTTTGCCGGATGGAACCGGAGCCAGCGCAGTCAGTTGGTTCCGCAACGCTTTGCGGGCGAAAATCCACCCTGTTCCCAGCATGGCACCCACGGCCAGCCCAAGGCATAGCCAGAGCACAGCCGGTCCGTAAGGCAAAGGATTGGACGCCGATGCCTTGGTTTTGTCTTTGACCACCGGTTTGCGGGTGGCCGATTTGCGGTGGGGGCTGGAGGACAGAAAAAAAGGCATGGGGGCGCTTGGCGCGGAGATTTGAGGCGGGGAAGTTGGTCTTTTATCGGATATTGGGGCCCGGCAAGTGTAGAAACGGGGGATTACCGGGGCAACCAAAAAAAAAACCTTGACGGCTCAAAAAGGCATGATACAGTGCCGTTTGTCAGCACCTTAATTCACCCCATGCCTTCATGATCAGAAGGCGCACTCGCAGGAGATTCATCCGTGACGACCATGCTCAAGAAAATCGGCAAAATGCTCGGTGGCGCCTCAACCTTTGCGGCACTGCTTGCGGTGGCGCTGTTGTCGGCGGTGCTGGGGTGCGGGGGGCAGGCGGTTGATCCAACGAGCACCAACAACAATGTTGTCATCAACGCGGCATCAAATTCAAATCTGCCCGTCGGTACCTTTGCCATGACGATCAGAAACAACTCAAACAAAAATTTGGTGTCGATCAATTATTCTCTTTTGTCTTCTACATTGGATGCGAACAACAATCCCGTCGTGACGGTAACACCCACGAATCAGATATTTAATCCGGAAATTCGCCCCGGCGGAAGTATTGCTGCTCAAATAGTTTACAATACCCCAGGGATTGATGAAGCCATGACCTTGTCGCTGGTTCTCCGCGATTCGACCGCGGCCAGCCAAGGGTTTAACCTGATAATCGAAAACAGTGCCGGGACAACCACCATCACCCCGCCCACCGGTATTTTCAGTTACAACTGATTTCCCGTCTTTCAAATAAAAACCGCCGGGCCCAGCCTGGCGGTTTTTTTACACGCCAACCCCCATGCCATCCCTTGCCGAAAACCTGCGCGCCTACCTGCGGCGTCCGCCTGCGGAAGCCGGCCTGTCACTGCCAGGCTTTTTGCGCACGCGCGATCCGTGGATTTTGGCCCATCATCCACCGGGAGCTGCATCCCGGAGCCATGTCTGGCAAGCGGGCGGTCTTTTCATCTGCAAGGGGTGCCTGATGGCTTGGTGCGGTGCCGGGGTCGGGTTGCTTTTGCATCCGGTGCTGTTGCTGGCCCTGGGCAACTGGTGGCCAAGGCCTCCCCTTTGGCAGGTCGGCGCGGGTTTTGCCCTGATGCTGGCTCCAACCCTGCTCACCGCCTTTTGGAAAAAGGCGCCGACTGTCAAGCACGCCGCCCGCTTTCTCTTGGGGTTTCTGGTCGTGTCCGCCATGGTGTGCACCCTGGCCTTGCCGTGGGGCACCCGCGAGGGCTGGCTGGCCCGCGGCGCCATGCTGGCGGTTTATTTGGCGGTGCGCATCCCGCTGGAACGCCGGCGGCAACGCGAGAACGCGGCGCTGCGGAAATGAAGGCGGGATGGGGCCGCGGGCCGCCAAGTCTGGTGTTTTTTCCAAGCGGCGGGACGCCGCTTCTCCTATTCTCTCGCCTTCATGATGCGGTGTTTTCCCATGCCGTTTGCGCTCCCCTTCACGGCCCTTTTGGCCGCCGGTTGCGCCACGGTCGAAA
>CANIYR010000053.1 GCA_947471825.1 Phycisphaeraceae bacterium
ACGCGCACGCCGCCTGTGCGGTCGGCGTCCGACGCCGGCGCGCGGGCGGTTTCGCCGATGCGCACGCCGCCGGCGCCCAGGTTTTCAAGCGTCGAGCGTTCGATCGCGCAATCGGTGCAGACGCGGCGCAGCCACAGCGCGTATTCGGCGGTTTCGGCAAACGTGCAATGGTCGAAGGACAGGTTGCGGGCGCCGTCGGCCATCACCGCGGCCTCGCAGGCGTTGGCAGCCTGGCCGGGCGGGATGCCACCTTGGGGAAAGGGGGCGGTGGTGCCGGCAAAGGCCAGATGCGACACATGGATGTCCTGTGCCAGGCGGCCGTTTTCGGGCTGGCCCTGGACCCTCAGCCAGTGGCGCAGTTGCGGGATGACTGCTGGCGCGGCGGCCACCGTTTCGCCGGGCTTGGGCAGGTAGCGGATGACGCCGTCTTTCCAGACCCATTCGCCGGGCGCATCGGCGCCGCCGGGGGCGTTCCACACGCGGAAGCGGCAGCCGGCTTGTAGGGGGTTCCACGGCTTGCAGGTGCGGCCGCGCGTGGTCAGGGTGCCGGCTGCCGAGTCCCAGGCGACCACCGGTTCGGTGGTGGTGTCCCACTTGTGAAGCACTTCCACCCGCGCGCCGGTTAGGCCTGCGGCAAATAACCGGGTCAGGGCGGCGCGGGCTTCCCCGGCCACTTGGATGCGGTGTTCCTCGGCATCGCCGCCGAGCGCCACGCGTTCAATGGCTGAGATTTGAAAGAAGCCTTGGTTGGGCTCGCAGGCCATGGCGCGGCCGGTGCCGCCAATCAGCAGGTTTTCAGGCGCTCTGGCAGAGGGGATGCGCCAAGCGCCGTCGGCCCCCAGGGTGACGGGGGCGGCTTGCCCGCCGACCAGCACCGGCTTTTCGCCCGGCCAGGCGGCCAGCGTCGTGTGGGAATCTTCCGGCCCCAGAATGAGGGTTTCCGTGAGGAAGTAAGTTCCGCCATGCAGGTGGATGTGAAAGATTTCGCCGGGGTGGCGGATGTGAAAATGGCGCTCGGCCGCCAGGGCCGCGGACAGGGATTCAAAAGGGCGCTGCCGCGATCCGTCGTTGAAACGGTTGGACCCGCTTGGTGAAACATGGGCTTCATGCGCCAGCGGCGGGGGGTTCCCTTGGGTTTGGCAGCCGGCGATGCAAAGCGGCAGAAGGAACGGGAGGGATGGGGGTGTGCGCATGTTTTTTTCTCGGGTGGTCAGCCCAAGGACGCCCGGCGGACGCCGGCGTTACAACGTGTGGCGATTGTCATCCCCAAGGAAAAAAACGGCCGCGCAGGGCGCGGCCGGTGTGGATGGGGCGTTGGTTTTTCACGCACCGAACAATTGGTCCAGCAAATCCGCGCCGGGCACGAAAGGTTTTTCGTTCGGATTGCCGGATTCCACCACCGCCTGCCGGGTGGCGATGGCCTGTTTGTGCGGATGCTCCTGCGGGGGCGCGATGGCCAGTGGACTGGGCTTGGACGGGCGGTCGTTGTGCAGGCCGGTGCGCGGAGAGACGGAGGTGGCTTCCAGCTCTGCCAAGGCGGCTTGGGCTTCTTCCTGCGTTGCGTAGCGCAGGCCCAGCGCGTTGCGGTTGGGGTATTCGCTGAAAGGTGCGCCACAGCCGGTGCAGCAGGTGTCGGTTTCCCGGACCGGCACGGGGCAGGCATAGCAGGAGCCGATCAGGTGCGAAATGCCCGGCGTGAACTTGGCCATCAGCCAGAATTGCCGGGTGGAAGGGCCGCGCACCACCGATTTGGCGTTCAAAACGCCGTTGCCGGCCATTTTTTTCATCATGGTGTAGGACCAGCCTGCGGCGTACGGGTTGGCCTTGTTGCGGATGTACCACGGGCCCATCTCGATTTGGGCTTCCTTGCGGCTTTTTTCACCGAATGTCTTGTGGCAGAAGGTGCATGTGTGCTTGTTGAATTGGGCGGTACCGCAAAAGGGGCACAGGATGGCATCATGTTTCATGATACGGAAGGGCGAAAGGGGGCCGGGTTTGAGGGGCGACGGGGCGTATCATCGGCCATTTTTAAAAAGGACGCCAGTGGTATTTGGGAAAGCACCTAAAATGGGCCTCTTATGACGATCCCCATCCGTTTTTACAACTCCCTGGCGCATGCCGTCGAAGATTTCAAGCCCATCACCCCCGGCCAGGTGACGATGTACAACTGCGGGCCGACGGTCTACGACTACGGCCACATCGGCAACTTCCGCTCGTTTTTGTTCGCCGACACCCTGCGACGCTTTCTGGAACTGGCCGGTTATGAGGTCAGTCAGGTCATGAACCTGACCGATGTGGGCCACATGACGGTGGACAATGTGGCCGATGGCGGCGGCGAAGACAAGATGAAGGTGGGCGGCGAGCGCTTGAAGGAAGCCAAAAAGCAGGGCAAGGCCGGCATCGACAACCCCGACGACCCATGGGCGGTGGCGCAGTTCTTCATTGACGCCTTCTTGGCGGATGCCAAGGCGGTGGGCCTCAAGATCGCCGCCGAATACCCGCAAAAAATGCCGCGCGCCACGGCCTTCGTGCCGCAGATGCAGGCCATCATCGCGCGCCTCGTTGAGCGCGGCCACGCGTACCGGGCCGGCGATGCGGTGTATTTCAGCGTTGAATCCTTTCCGGCTTACGGCCAACTGTCCGGCAACACGCTGGACAAATTGAAAAGCGGTTCCGGCGGCCGCGTGCTGGAGGAACACCAGGCCGGCAAGCGCCACCCGGCCGACTTTCTGCTGTGGAAGGCCGACGCCAGCCACATCATGAAGTGGGACAGCCCGTGGGGCGCCGGCTATCCCGGCTGGCACATCGAGTGCTCGGCCATGGCCGCCAGCGTGCTCCAGCGCGAGGTGATCGACATCCACACCGGCGGCGAGGACAACATTTTCCCGCACCACGAGTGCGAGATCGCCCAGTCCTGCTGCGGCTCGGAGCATCCGCACCACAGCCATTTCGCCCGCCATTGGATGCACGCCCGCTTCTTGCTGGTCGAGGGCGAAAAGATGAGCAAGAGCAGGGGCAATTTTCACACGGTGCGGGATCTGACGGGCAAGGGCATTGATCCGGCGGTCATCCGCTTTGAACTGATCCGCAGCCATTACCGGGCAAACCTCAACTTCACCCAAAAAGGCTTGGAGGATTCCGCCAGCGCGGTGCGCCGTTTGCGCGAATTGCACGCCAAACTGTCGGCAGGCGGCGCGCAGGCGGTGCCGGTGGGCAACGACCACCCGGTGCTGGCGAAGTTCTTGGCGGCTTTGGCCGACGACCTCAATGCCGCCGGGGCCATGGCGGAGGTGTTCTCTTTCGCCTCCGGCAGCCATGCCGATGCGGCCGAGTCGCTGGGCGTGCTCACCAAACTTGATTCGGTGCTGGGCGTGGTCGGCGGCGGATCAGCCGGGCCGGACGGTTTTGCCGCCGGCAAGTGCGCAGAGTTGGATGCGGCCCGCCAAACTAAGGATTTCGCCAAGGCCGATGCCGTGCGTGCCGAACTCAACGCGGCCGGTTACGACGTGAAAACCACCAAGGAAGGCACCATGGCGGTGAAGCGTCTGGCTTGATTGAAACGGGCCGTTTCCCCATCCCGCCTATGATGCCCCGCATGCCTCCCAAAAACACCAAGACTCCCGCAGCACCCACCGCCTTCGCCCTGCGCGCCAACCTGCGCGCGTTCGCCTCGCCGGAGCAGGCCAAGACCACCATGGGCTTCTTCAAGACCGGCCCGGGGGAATATGCCGAGGGCGACCAGTTCATCGGCATCAAGGTGCCGGTCATCCGCAAGCTGATCAAGCCGTATGTGCGCATGCCGATCACCGAAATCCAGGTGCTGTTGCATTCGCAGATCCACGAGGAGCGCCTGGCGGCCCTGCTGCTTCTGGTGGCGCGCTTCGAGACCGGCGGCCCCAAGGCCCGCAAGGAAATGTACGATTTTTACATGAAGGAATTGCGCTGGGTCAACAACTGGGATCTGGTGGACGCTTCCGCCGCGCCGATCGTCGGTGCCTGGCTGCAGGGCCAGGATCGCGGTATTTTGCGCAAGATGGCCAAGTCCAAAAACATGTGGGAACGGCGCATCGCCATCACCGCCACCCATCACTTCATCAAAAATGGCGAGTCCGGCGAAACCTTCGTGCTGGCCGCCATGCTGCTCAACGACGAGCACGACCTGATCCACAAGGCCAGCGGCTGGATGCTGCGCGAAGTGGGCAAGCATGTGGGGGAGAACACCCTGCGCGGCTTCCTCAAGGAGCATGCCGCGAGGATGCCGCGCACATCCCTGCGCTACGCCATCGAGCACTTCCCGGTGGATGAGAAATTCCAGTGGCTGGCGGTGTGATGCCGCCGGCCCCGGCCGGGCGCCTCAATATTCCCCGAAGGCGAATCCGTTCACGCCCATTGCGCTCATTTTGGCGCGGTGGCTGTTCCATGTCTGCATTTCCGCCGCGGAGGGCGCATGTGTCCGGCGGTAGGGCACCTTCATGCCCACCAGGTGGATCCAGTAGCCGTCGAGTCCGAAATTTTCAATCGGTTGGGGAACCAGCCCGGTGGCCATCATGGACGGGCCGTTGTCCTCAAAGAAACGCAGCAGGAGCCCGGCCTCGCCGATGTCGGTGTCGGCGCGCGCGGCGCGCCAGAACGGGGTGTCGAAGCGGCTGTTGCATTTGTAGTGGGTGGCCAGGAACCAGCGGATCATGCACCAGCGCCGCCATACGAGGCCGTTGTAGGCGTCTATGGCCGATGGCCGGGGATCCCGCCCGGTGTCGGAGAGGCATTGCGCGATTTCGGCCGTTTGCTCGCAGATGTTGCCCAGCGCCGTGGCTTCGAGCGGCTCGACAAAACCGCATGAGTTGCCGATGGCCACCACGTTTTTGACCCATGAGCGCCGGCGCGCACCGGATATGAAGCGCACGATCCGGGTTTGGGTGATCTTGGGGTTTTTACGGCGGAATTCCGCCTCGGCATCGGCATCCGTCACGAACGACGAGGCGTACACATAGCCGCGGTTGATGCGGTTGCGGTGTTCGATCTGCCAGCACCAGCCGGAATCCATGGCTTCCGCCACGGTGTACGGCAGGACCGGCTCCCCGGCGCGCGCCCAGCCGCCCACCACCGCGGAGTCGCAAAACAGGCTTGATTGGAAGGATTCCAGTGGCTCGCCCAGGGCCGCGCCCAAGAGCTCGGCGCGGAAACCCGAGGCGTCCACATAGAGATCCGCCCGCATGGAGCGCCCCGAAGTGAAATGCAGGAGGGAAATGCCGCCCTCGCCGGTTTGCGCCGACATGAATTCATCATCGATGAGCGCGATGCCGCGCGCGGCGGCCACCGACTCCAGGTGCTCCACCAGCCGTTCGTTTTCAAAGTGGTAGCCGTAGACGCCGTCATCCAGCACGCCGCCTTTGGCGTCGCGCAGGAAGAACCGGCCGTGTTCCATGAGCGACATGGCCGGGCTGATGTGGGTGAATTCCTTGTCGCAGTAATACCCGGCCGGATTGGGTAGCGCCCGCAGTTGGAAACTGAGGTTCCGCCCCAGCGCATAATCGTAGTGCGGGCGGGGGCCCCAATTCTTGAAGCGCACGCCCCGCTTGTAAGACGGGTCAACGGCGCGGAAGAATTCCGCGCGGTCCATCCGCAGGTGATTGTGCAGGTAAAACGGCACGTTCACCGTGGTCCCTTCGCCCACGCCGATCGCGCCGATGCGGGTGGAGCGCACCAAGGTCACCGTCACCCCTGCAGGCAGGGCCGCCCTCAGGCCCAAGGCGGTGATCAGGCCGGCGCTGCCGCCCCCAAGCACAAGAATGGAGTTGATCATCACCCGATTCTAACCTTTTTCGCCCAAAGCCTGCGTTCCGGGTTCCTTCGGTCATTTCATCGGCGCGCCCGGCAGCGGTTTGCCATCGGTGTCCAGGATCTGGAAGGAGTGGACATGGCCGTGCCCCTTCCAAGTCCACACCACGCGCTTCTGGGGTGTCACTTCCCACAGGCTCACTTCGCCCGCGCCGGCGGCGTAACTGGTCACCACGGTGTTGCCGTTGGGCAGGCGCTGGACGGCGCAGGCATCCTTGATGATGCCGCCGACATCGGCGTTGGTGACTTCCCACACTTTTTGGCCCTTGGCATCGAACTCGGTCACGCGGTTACCGTGGGTCAGGCCGCAGAGGAGGTGCCCGTTTGGCAACACAACGGCGGTGAAGGGCCAGGTGTGCTGCGCGTGCTGGGGGTCGTTTTCGGCGGTGGTGTCCACCGAGCTGATCACCTCGCCTTTGGCGTTGTACTGCTTGACGGCGAAGTCCAAAAGGTGCGGCACCCAATAAGTGCCGTCGGCCGCCTTGCGGGCCATGCGGGTCTGCATGTGGGCATTGCCTTTTTGGCAGGCCAAGGGGATGTTGGCCAGCACCGTGCCCTTGGCGTCAAGCTCCAAGAGGCGCGGGTTGGGTCCGGATTCGGCGAGCACATAGGTGCCATCCGGGGTTTTCTGCGCAGAGGCCACCTCCTTCTGGGTGCCTTTGTATTCCCACACGGTTTTGTTTTCGCGCGTCACTTCAACCACGCCGCCGCCGGGGTAGCCGGCTTGACCGGCGCCGATGGCCAGCAGAATGTTGCCGCTTGGCAGAACCCAGCCCTCGCGGGTGCCCAGCGGATATTTCCAGGTGACGGTGCCGTCCGGGTTGCCGCCGGGGGTGAAGGTGTGGATGGCGGTTTGCGCGCCAAAGGTGATGAAGGAATGGGTCTTTGGTTCGATGGCCCCCAAGTCGCCCTTGGCATCGGCGGCGCAGCCGGCGGAAGCAAGGCTAAGCAAAGGGAGGGTGAGAGCCAAGGGGCGCAGGAAGTGGCGGAAGGTGGGCATGGGGAGGGGGAGAAAGGAAGGGGGCAAAAAAAGCAAAGGGAAAATGCGCGCTGCCTAAGCCAGGATGTCTTTGACCAGCCGCCCGTGCACATCGGTCAGCCGCATGTCGCGGCCACCGAAGCGGTAGGTCAGGCGTTCGTGGTCCATGCCCAGGAGATGTAGCATGGTGGCGTGCAGGTCGTGCATTTCCATCGGGTCTTCCAGCGCCCGGTAGCCGAAAGCGTCGGTGGCGCCATAGGCAATCCCGCCCTTGACCCCGCCGCCGGCCATCCACATGCTGAAGCCCTGTGGGTTGTGGTCGCGGCCGTCGGAGCCCTGGGCGAAGGGGGTGCGGCCGAATTCGCCGCCCCAGAGCACCAGGGTGTCATCGAGCAGGCCGGTGCGTTCCAGGTCGGTGAGCAGGGCGGCGATGGGCTGGTCCACCGCGCGCGCGTTGTCCTCGTGCCCGCGCTTCAGGTTGCCGTGCTGGTCCCAGCGGTCGTTGCCGCCGATGGACGGGCAGGTGAGTTCGATGAAGCGCACGCCGCGCTCGCACAGGCGGCGGGCCATCAGGCACTGGCGGGCGAAGATGCGGGTTTGCGGGAAGGGGGCTTCGAAACCGTAGAGGTCGAGGGTTTCCTTGGATTCACCGGCGAAATCCATCAATTCCGGCACCGAGGCCTGCATGGCGAAGGCGGTTTCCTGGTTGGCAATGGCCGCTTCCAGCGCGCCGGGGTGCCCGATGGCGGTGGCATGCGCGCGGTCAAGGGCGGCCACCAGCCCCAATTTGGCCTGCTGTGCATCGGCCGTGCGCTCCTGGGGCTGCACATTGGCAATGGCCGCGCCGGCCGGCCGCATGATCGAGGCTTGGTGGCTGGCGGGCAGAAAGCCCGAACCGAAATTGTCCACGCCGCCGGGGGGGATCAGGCCGCCATTGATCACCACAAACGAGGGTAGGTTGTCACTTGCCGAGCCAAGTCCATACGAGGCCCAGGCACCCATGGACGGGCGCCCTTGCAGGCCCGAGCCGGTGTGCAGGAAGTAATTGGCCGAGGTGTGTTCGGGGAATTTGGCGGTCATCGAACGCAGCACGCACAGTTTGTCGGCGTGGCGGGCCACATGCGGGAACAGGTCGGAAATGGGCAGTCCGCTTTGGCCGTATTGGCGGAATTTCCACGGCGAGGGCAGGATCAGCCCGTTGCTACCGAATTGCGTCGCATCAAGTTTGCCCATGACCTTGGCCGGGTTCTGCCCGGCGTAACGGGTGAGCGCCGGCTTGGGGTCGAAGGTGTCCACCTGCGAGGGGCCGCCGTCCATGTACAAAAAGATCACCCGTTTGGCCCGCGCGCGGAAATGCGGCGACGGCAGCATGCCGGCGGCGGCTTCCCCGGCCAAAGCCGAAGGCCCCAGCAGCGATGCCAGCGCCAGGGCGCCGAAACCGCCGGCGCAGCGGGTGAGCATTTCGCGCCGCGACAGGCAGGTGTGGTCTTGACCGCAAGGGTGGTGAGGGAGGCGGGGCATGGCGGGCCTTAGGAAAGGTAGATGAATTCTTTGAGTTGCAGCATGGCGTGGGCCAGGGCGGACCATGCCGCGTCTTCGCCGTCGCCGGCGGCCTGGCGCTCCGCCAGGAATGCCGTCAGCGCCTTGGCTTCGTCCTCCGTCGGCGTGCGGGCCAGAGTCAGTCGGTAAAGCAGGCGGATGCGGCCGCTTTCGGCGGTTTCGGCTTGGCGCACCCGGGCCGCCAATTGAACGGCCATGGCGTGCACCAGGGGGTCGTTCATCATGGACAGGGCTTGTGCCGGCACATTGGTGACCGAGCGTCGGCCCACCGTGAACGCCGGTTGCGGGCGGTCGAAAGCGGCCAGAAACGACGAGGGGAAATTGCGCCGCACCGAGATGTAGAGCGTGCGCCGGCCGGCGCCGTCCAAGGGGCCAGGTTCCGGGCGGCCGCGGCCCTCACCGTTTTGGTCCAACCACACCGGCACCGGGGGGCCGCCCATTTTGGGGTCGAGTTTGCCGGCAACCGCCAGCAGCGCATCGCGGATGGCCTCGGCCGGCAGGCGCCGCAGGTTCTGCCGGTGCAGCAGCAGGTTGTTGGGGTCGGCTTCCTCGGCTGCCGGGGATGAGGGCTGCGCCCCCATGCGGTAGGTGCTCGAGCGCACCATACGGCGGATGGCGGCTTTGACCGACCATTGGTCTTCGCCCTGGAATTTGAGCGCCAAGGCATCAAGCAATGCCGGGTGGCTGGGGCGGTCGCCCAGGACGCCAAAGTTGTCGGTGCTGGCCACCAGCCCGCGGCCAAAGAGGTGATGCCACAGGCGGTTGACCATCACCCGCGAGGTGAGCGGATGGTTGGGGGTCAGGAGCGAATCCGCCAGTTCCAGGCGGCCGGACCCGGCGGATGCGAAGGGTTTATCCCCGCTGAGGACGGCCAAGCCGCGACGCGGCGAAACTGGGCCCGGTTTGTGCGGGCTGCCGCGCAACGGAACGGCGTAATCACAGCCGGTGCCGTCGGCCGAGCTGATGCACCAAGGGCGGGGGACCAGGGCATTGGCGGCTTTTTGCCAAGCCCCGAATAGGGCGGGATCCGCCGCGATGGCGGGCGTTTCCCACGGCGGCGGCAATGCCGGCGACTTGGAATCGTCGGAGAGCACGGCGCCGGCCAGCGCAAACCAACCGTTGGCCGGATGGCTGCCAAGGGACGGATCCGCCGGCACGGCGTCCAGCAATTCGAACCAGGCGTTGTGCGCCAAGACGCCTTCGGGCTGCCAGCGTGACAAATCAAAGGTGAGCCAATGCGGGTTGGGATTTTCAAGCGGGCGGTGGAGCGAACCGTAAAGCGGGTCGCGGATGATCTTGAAACCTTCGACACACAGGTTCAGGCGGGCCCCGGCCCCGGCCGCCCGCACATGCAGGAAGCGTTGCCGGATGGCAAAGGTCGGCGAGCGCAGCATCGACTCGGTCTGGCGGCCGAGAAGGGCGCTGTCCGCGCCGGTTGCAAGCCAGCGCCGGGCGACGGCCGCGTCGGCGGTTTCGCCCGGGGCGATGGCGCCGGGGGCCGCCAGAAGGTCGGCCAGCGGCAACCCCACCGCGCTCCATCCGGCGGGATTGGCGGTCGAGGGCAAGGGCAAACGGGTTGTCGCAGGCGGCGTTTCGAGCGCGTTTTTCGCCGCATGGGGAGACGGGGTCAGGGCTTTTTCCAA
>CANIYR010000054.1 GCA_947471825.1 Phycisphaeraceae bacterium
AAGCACAGGTCGAGGGCCGCCGCGCCCAGGCGCCGGATGCCCTGGGCCTGGCGTTGCAGGCGGTTGAAGTGCGCCAGGTTGACCTCGATCATGCGGCTGTCGTAGGAGAAACCGGTGGCCAGCAAACTGTCCACGATGTCCGCCGTCTGCGCGACTTTCAGCGGCTTGCCATTCAAGGTTGCGCCGCGGCCTTTTTCGCCCACGTACATCTCGCCCGAAATCGGATTGAACACCGCGCCCAGCACCACCTCGCCACGGTGCGCGTAACCAATGGAAACGGCGAACACCGGCACGCCATGGGCGAAGTTGATGGTGCCGTCGAGCGGGTCGATGATCCACAAGTGCTCGTGCGCCGCGCCGGCCAGGCCGCCGGACAATCCGCTTTCCTCCGCCAGGATGGTGTGGCCGGGGAATTGGGCATTGATTTTCGCGATCAGAAAATCTTCGGACTTCTTGTCGTACTCGGTCACCAGGTCCACCCGGCCCTTGCGGGTGACGGTGAAGGTTTTGCCATGGCCGTCGGCCAGGATGGCGCCGGCCTGGCGGGCGAGAGATTCGATGTCCGGGAGGGTGGGGATGGGCATGGGGAGGAGGATAGGGGGAAGGGCGGCGTCCCGTTTTCAGCCCGGAGGGCTGACATAAAGTAGCCGGTGGTTGAGGCGAACAAAGTTTTCCGGCAGTGTCGCTCGGCTTCGCCTCGCTCAACTGCCAGCTACTTTATGGCAGGCCTCCGGCCTGCAAGCCAACAAAAAACCCTGCGCTTGCGCGCAGGGTTTTTTGATTCAATTTTGTTTCCTTACGCCACCGGCGCCGCTTTCACTTCCTTCACCGGCAACTGCAACCGCACATGCAGGTCCTTCAACTGGGAATCCTCGACGGGGCTCGGCGCCTCGGTCATCAGGTCGGCGCCGTTCTGGGTCTTGGGGAAGGGGATCACATCGCGGATGTTGGTGGTGCCGACGAGGTGCATCACCACACGGTCAAGGCCGAAGGCCATGCCGCCGTGCGGCGGGGCGCCGAACGACAGGGCTTCGAGCAGGAAGCCGAATTTCATCTTCGCTTCCTCCGGTGTGATGCCAAGCAAGCGGAAGATCTTGCTCTGCACATCGCTGCGGTGTATGCGGATGGAGCCGCCGCCCAGTTCCGAGCCGTTGAGCACCAGGTCGTAGGCGTTGCTCTTGATGGATTCGATGACCCCATGGTCGCTGGAATCCAGCTTGTGCAGGTCTTCCGGCTTGGGGCTGGTGAACGGGTGGTGGGTGGCGTAGAAGCGCTTGGTTTCCACATCCCACTCAAAGGCGGGGAAATCGGTAACCCACAGCCACTTCCACTGGCCCTCGGGAATCAGGCCCATTTGCGCGGCGATGCGGCAGCGCAATTCGCCGAGCACCTTGTGCACGATGGTCTTGCGAGCATCCACACCGAACAGGATCAGGTCGCCGTCGGTGGCGCCCAAGCGGGCGATCAGGTCGCCCTGGATGGATTCGATGAACTTGGAGATGCCGCTGGCCAGCTTGCCGCCCTCGACCTTGGCCAGGGGCAGGCCGCCGGCGCCAAACTGCTTGGCGGTTTCGGTCAGCGCGTCGGTGTCCTTGCGCGAGAGTTTCACGCCACCCTGCGGGATGCAGATGGCCTTGATAGAGCCGGCGGCGTCCAAGGTGCCACGGAACACCTTGAAGTCGGTCTTGGCCGCCAAGTCACCCACATCCACCAGCTTGATGTCAAAGCGCAGGTCGGGGCGGTCCGAGCCGTAGTTGTTCATCGCGTCTTCATAGGTCATGCGCGGGACCGGCGGCACCTCGATGCCGAGGATTTCCTTCCAGGTCTTGCGGATGATCTCCTCGTTGACGCGCATCACATCCTCCTGCGTCACGAAGGACATTTCCATGTCCACCTGGGTGAACTCGGCCTGGCGGTCGGCGCGCGGATCCTCGTCGCGGAAGCAGCGGGCGATCTGGAAGTACTTGTCCAGCCCCCCCACCATGCAGATCTGCTTGAACAACTGGGGCGACTGCGGCAGCGCGTAGAACGAGCCGGCCTGCAGGCGCGAGGGCACCAGAAAGTCGCGCGCGCCTTCGGGGGTCGAGCGGCAGAGGAAGGGCGTTTCGATTTCGTAGAAGCCGTGGGCGTCGTAGTGGTCGCGCATCAGCTTGGCCACGCGGTGGCGCACCTTGAGGGCGTTCTGCAGCTTGGCGTTGCGCATGTCGATGTAGCGGTAGCGCAGGCGGGTTTCCTCGCCGACCTTGTGGGCGTCGTCGGGGGTAAACGGCGGGGTCTGGGCGTCGGCCAGAATCTCCGAGCTCACCGCCTTGATCTCGATGGTGCCGGTGGGGAAGCGCTTGTTGATGCCGCCTTCGCGCGCAATGCAGGTGCCGGTCACCTGCACCACGTCCTCGAGGCGCATCTTGCTGGCCAGTTCATGGGCCGCGCCGGCCTCCGGATGGAACACCACCTGGGTGGTGCCTTCGCGGTCGCGCAGGTCGATGAAGCGCACGCCGCCGTGGTCGCGGTAGGAGTTGACCCAGCCGGCAAGGGTGACGGTTTGCCCGACATTGGATTCACGGAGCTGGCCGCAGGTGTGGGTGCGATAGGACATGGGGGAGGCTCGGAAGTCTGTGGCACAGACTTCCGTCTGTGGGTTTGGGAAAAGGGAAGGCGGGAATTTTACGGGAAAAGAAGCGGTGGTTGAAACGCCACAGCCCACAGGCGGAAGTCTGTGCCACTTACCGCTTCGGCACTTCCTCCACACGCCAGTCCGCGCCCTCCGGCGGCCGGGTGCTGAAGGTGCCTTTCGGCAACTCATCGTTGAAGGCCGGCTTCGACAGCAGCACCTCGGTGGCGTCGTCGCCGCGCAGGCTGGTGGCGCCGACCGGCTCCCAAGTGCCTTTTTCAAAGGTCAGGATCATTTTGTCCACCTCCAGCTTGGCGCCGGGCTTGGGCGTCAGGATCAGCCGCACCGCCTCGCGCTTGTCTTCGGCGGGGCCGGCCGGGCCGGGCTGCACATCGAATTGGGCCAGAATGGCGGCTTTTTCAAAGGACATGGGGATGGGCCACGGCCCGCCGCCGATGGCCAGCGCATCCTTGGGGTCATCCTTGGCGCGGATTTCACGGCGGGTGGCGGCATGATCCTTGGCATTGGTTTCCAAGAGCCAGTAACCGTCGAAGGCGTAGCGGATGTCCACCTTTTCAGCCTTGCCGTCCACCACCACGGCGTCGAATTCAATCTGCACCTTGGCCGGGACGGCCGGGGCGGGCAAAGGGGCGGGCACCGCCTTCACGCCCGCGGCATAACGGAAACGTCCGAAGCGCACCTGCTCGTCGCCGAGCAAGCCCTGCTTGCGGGTCAGACGGATGCGGCTGTCCATGGTGCGGAGAGTCTTGGCCTTGGCTTCGATCTGGTCAAGCAGGGCCAGCAACTCGGGCGACGGCGGCGCCGGGGCGGCGGACGGAACGTCTTTTTTGGCCTCAGCCTTTGATGCGGCCGGGGGTTGCGGCGCGGCCGGCAATTCCTGGGCCAAGGCGGCGGGGACAAGCAAAGTCAGCAGGCAGCAGGCGGAAAAAAGGTGGCGCATGGCCCGGATTGTAGGCGGGGCACCCGCCCCGCTGACGGGCTGCAAGATCGGTAAAAAAAGGCTTACCAAACTCTGTACCTAAGTCTTCAAGCCGCCGATTCGGAGCATGCAAAAAATACTCAAAACAATTTAATAAAAATACTTATGTCACATCCCAAGGCCTTCAACCACGCTTAGGGACAGACCTCATGAGCACCCCGCCGCCAATCCCGCTATTGCTGGACCAAGAGCGGCTCCCCTCGGTCCAGTAACGGGCTTCCCCCGGAGAGTGAAACAACCCCTGTCATGGCACCGGGCACTTCATCCGCCTTCTTCCCCTTCCTACAATGCCCGCCCCTTTCCCCCTTTCCGGAGATTCCCCATGGGACGCGCCTGGGCCAAACGCCTGACCAAAAAAACCAAAACCGACGCCAGCCGCTGCCAAGCCTGGAGCAAATGCTCCCGCGCCATCATGGTGGCGGCCAAGGGCGGCGCCGACCCCGACACCAACCTCGGCCTGCGCCTGGCCATTGACGAAGCCAAACTGGCCAACGTGCCGCGCGACAACATCCAGAAAGCCATCGAGAAGGGCTCCGGCGCCAACACCGACACCGCCAGTTTCGACCACTTGGTGTACGAAGCCTACGCGCCGGGCGGCATCGCACTGATCATCGAGACCCTGACCAACAACCGCAACCGCACCGCGCCGGAACTGCGCACCATCCTCGACAAAAACGGCGGCTCCTTCGCCAACGCCGGCTCGGTGTCCTTCCAGTTCGACCGCCGCGGCGAAATCCTGATCGAAGCCGGCCACGTGACCGAGGACCAGCTGATGGAAATCGCCTTGGGCGCCGGCGCCGACGACATCCAGGGCGACGACACCGACGGCTGGCAGGTGCTGACCGACGGCGCCAGTTTCCTCGCCGTCAAGACCGCCATTGAAAAAGCCAAAATCCCCGTCGCCTCGGCCGGCATCGTGATGCACCCGCAGAACACCATCGAGGTCACCGGCGAAGCGGCCGACAAACTGACCAAGCTGCTTGATTTGCTGGAAGAAAACGAAGATGTGCAGAAGGTGCACGGCAACTACGTGATGGCGTAAAAAACCGGCCTCAACAAACCCACCCCTTTCCTCCCCCACTCCCCCATGGCAACCCCCACCCGCAACAAACCCCTCATCGGCAACGCCCTCATCGGCCAATCCGGCGGCCCCACCGCCGTCATCAACTCCTCTTTGGTCGGCATCCTGGAAGGCTGCCTCAAGTCCAAGAACATCAAACATGTCTACGGCATGCGCTACGCCATCCAGGGCACGCTCGACGGCCACTTCCTTGACCTCGGCAAACTGTCGGCCGCCGAGCGCAAGTTGCTGGCCGAAACCCCGGGCTCGGCGCTCGGCTCCTCGCGCCTCAAGCTGAAGGACGAGCTGCTGCCGCCGATCCTGGAAAACCTCAAGAAGTTCAACATTCGCTACCTGTTCATGATCGGCGGCAACGACTCGATGGACACCATCCGCCGCGTGGTCAACTACGCCAACGCCCAGGGCTATGAAATGGTCGGCGTCGGCTGCCCCAAAACGGTGGACAACGACCTCTACGGCACCGACCACACCCCCGGCTACGCCTCGGCGGCGCGTTATGTGGCGCTCTCGCTCCAGCAGGGCGGCCGCCTCAACAGCGACATGCAGAAGGTGGACCAGTTCACCGTGCTGCAGACCGTCGGCCGCTCCAGCGGCTGGCTGCCGGCCGCCGGCGCCGCCGCGCGCCGCGCGGGCAAGGCCGGCGCCGGCGATGCCCCGCACATCATCCTGATGCCCGAGCGCGCCTTTGACAAGGCCGCCTTCCTGGCCAAGGTCAAGGCCACCCACGAGAAATTCGGCTTCGTTTCCGTCGTCACCGGCGAAGGCGTCTGCTACAAGGACGGCACGCCGCTGTCGGCCAGCGAAACCAAGGACAAGTTCGGCAACACCGAGTTCGGCGCCATGGGCGGCACCTCGGCCGCCATCTCGCTCCACCGCATGATTTCCGAAGCCTTCGGCTGGCGCGGCGAGTTCCAGATTCTGGAATCCCTGCAGATGTGCGCCCAGGACCGCGCCGTCGCCGTGGACCGCAAAGAAGCCCACCTCTGCGGCCAGAAGGCCGTGGCGCAGGCCATGACCGGCAAGGGCGGGGTGATGATCACCTTGCTCCGCAAGAAGGGCGCGAAATACGCCCCCGATTTCGGCACCATTTCGCTCGAAGAAGTGGCCAACATCGACCACGGCCACAGCCGCGAGAAGCCGGTGCCGGCGGAGTTCATCACGGCCGACGGCATGGATGTGACCCCGGCCTTCATGAAGTACATCAGCCCGCTGGTTGGCGAAATGCCCAAGCATCTGGTGCTGGACGGCAAGGCGGCCAAGCCGGCGAAGAAGTGAGGGAGCGCGGACACTCCTGTCCGCGGCCTGAACAAACCTGCGCAAGCGGAGGGAAATGCAGGCGCCGGAAGGGGTGCCCGAAGCATGGCCTGCTTCCCGGGACCGAGGGTCTCCGACCCTCGCCGGTTTTCGGGACGTTTCCGCAATGAACGGCGCATCGCCATGGGCCGGCGTCCGGCTGACGAGGGTCGGAGACCCTCGGTCCCGGGAAAACCATGAAAAAATCCGCCGCCCGAAGGCCGCGGATTTTTTCATTTTCTGATTTTTCACTCGTGGTAGTAGCCGTCCTTGTTGTACAGGAACCAGCAGTCGTAAGGCTGCAGGCGCGGCAGCTTCTCGCCGGCTTCGGCGCCCTCGGCGGCCTTGCCGGCCTGGCCGAAGAGGCGGATGACGGGGGCCGGCGGGGACGATTCGCTGGCGCGGATGCCGGCCTCGCGGATTTCGGTGACCACATGGTTCACCCACTTGAGCTTCTGGGCTTCGTCGCCGAATTCCTCCCAGTCGCCGTCGGAATTGTGCTTGTACATCTCCTTCACATAGTCCTCGAGTTTGATGCCCATCTTGTCGGCCACCGGCTTGCCGATGCGCTCGTACCACTGCTTGGAGCGGGCATTCTGCTCCTTCTGCTGGGTCAGGTTGCCCTTGGCCCCGTAGGAGAGCTGGTGGTGCAGGATGATGGTGCTGTCATAGGCGTAGGAGTGCTTGGCCAGCGTGCAGATGGTCGCGGCCATCGAGGCGGCGAAGGTCTTGACCACCACATGCACCGGCGCGCGGCTGGAATCCATGGCCTTGAGCAGCTGCACGCCGGCGGCCACCGAGCCGCCGGGCGACATGTCAATGACGATGAAGATCGGCTTGGTGGACTGGTTGGACAGGAAGTGCAGGCGTTCGATGGCCGGACCGACCGAGTCGACGGAGATGACGCCGTTGAGGTCGATGCGGCGGTCGGTGATGGTCAGGACGCCGTCCTTGAGCGGGTTGTCGGCGTATTCAATCTCGGACAGCACCGTCTTGGCGGCCTTGTCGCGGATGTCCTTGGCCTGCATGGCCAGTTGCAACCGCTTGGTTTCGACATCCAGTTGGCGGTTCTGGTCGGACAGTTTGGCCTGGGCCAGCGCGGCCTCGGCGCTGATGCGCTCCACCTCGGACTGCAGTTCCTTGCTCTTGCGCGCATTGGCGGCGAGTTTGAGCTGCAATTCGAAATTGGCCTTGTCCTCGGCTTCCATGGCGGCGGCCTGGGCGGCGTCGCGGCGGGCTTTTGCCAGGCCCATCTTGGCCTGCAGGGTGCCCATTTCCTCGGTCATGCCGGCCAATTCGGCCTGCGCCTTGGCTTGGCGCAGCTGGCCCTCGGCCTGGATTTTTTGCACTTCCTTCTGCAGGGCGGAATTGGTGCCGTCGGACTGGGCCTGCAACTGCAGGCGCTGGGCGGCCTCGGTCAGGGGCGCCAATTCCTCCTGCAATTTGGCCTGGCGGATCTGTGACTTCATCTGCAACTTCTGCAATTCCTTCTGCATCGCCTGGGTCTCGGGATCGGCTTCCATGCCGGGCAGCATGCCGGTGAAACCGCCCTCGCTGACGCGGGGGCGGCCGGTGCGGGGGGGCGTGGCCGGATCCTGGGTGGCAGGGGCGGCTTCCGCAGCACCGGCCTGATGGCGTTCGGGGGCGGCGGGAGCGGCCGGCGCGGGGGCCACCGGGTCCTGCGCCCGGCAAGCCGGGGCGACCGCCAAGGCGGCGAGCAGGGCGCAAACGGAGAAGGCGGAGGTGTGTTTCATATCCATTCCAAAAAAGAGGAAACCGTGCAAAAAGGAATTAACCGGCCCAAAGGACGCACAAGGGCGCATACTACCCCTGAACCAGGCAAAAACAACCCCTACATGGCACGGGTCTCGTTTACACTTCGCCCATGCAGACTTTTTCTCCCGCAGGTCGTGAAGTTTTTTTCCGCACCGCCACCTTGGCCGCCCTGGCCTTGGCCGCCGCCCTGGCCGCCGGCACCGCCCGGGCGGAAACCGGGGTGGGCATGCTGCTGGCGCCATGGGACTGGGATGGCAAGCAAACCGCTTCCCTGAGCGCCTGGGCCGGCAAGTCAACCGCAACGAACCGGACCACCGGCGAAGAGACCCGGCTGCGCTACAGCGAACTGCAGGGGCGCTTCCACGGCGAAGGCATGCCGTTCATGGTGGGCTGGCAGGGCAAATTCATGGGGTTCGGCTCCACGGACCGGGCCGCCATCCCGCAAATGCTGCACGACACCGCCTTCTCGCTGACCACCTCGCTCACCCCCAAGGAACCGGCGCAAGCCTTCGGCAAGGATTGGGACATCGGCCTGGAAGCCGGGGCCGGCCAGGCCGCCAGTTCCTTTGGCGACAGCCGCGGCTACTACGGCACCGCCACCCTGACCGCCGGCACCGACCTTTCGGACACCGCCAGGCTGGTGCTGGCCGCCGCATTCGACGGCAACCGCGCCGTGTGGCAGGACATTCCCTTGGCCGGGGTTGAATACCGGGATTCCACCGGCGAATACCTGAATGGCGACAAACGCAAACCGGTCTTCTCCTGGCGCGTGGGCTTTCCCCGCGCGGGGGTGGAGTGGCGCCCCGACGACCGCTGGCTGGTGGCGATCCAAGCCGACATCGCATCACTGGGCGCGGCCAGGGTGGAATACGAATTGGGCGACACCCGCTGGCGCCTGTTCGGGGCGCTGCGCCCGTACCGCATCCGCGCCCACCAAGAGGGCGACGACGACCGCCACCGCCTGTTTTTCTCTTCCGAAACCGTTGAATTCGGCGCGCGCTTCAGCCCGCGCGCGGGCATCCATCTGCTTGGCGCGGCGGGCTATTCCTTCAACCAGGTTTTGGAGCGCGGCTGGGATGCGCGCAATCTGTCCACGGTGCGTGAATTTGACGCCGCCCCCATGATCCGCGGCGAAGTCCGCTGGGATTTCTGAAACATGCTGAACCTCAAGCAAAAACCCGCCCGCGTCCTGGTCGCGCCATCCATCCTGGCCGCCGATTTCGCCCGCATGCGCGAGGACTGCGCCGATGTGCTGGCCCAAGGCGCCGACCTCCTGCACCTGGATGTGATGGACGGCCACTTCGTGCCCAACCTCACTTTTGGCGCCGACATGGCCAAGGCCCTGCGCAAACATTTCCCCGACGCCTACCTCGACTGCCACCTGATGGTCGAGCGTCCGCAGGATTACGCGGAATCCTTCGCCAAGGCCGGCGCCGACAGTTTCACCTTCCATGTCGAGGTGTGCAACACCTGCCGGGGCGCCGCCGGCATCGACGGCTTCGCGCTGATTGAAAAAATCCGCGCGCTTGGTATGAGCCCGGGCATCGTCATCAACCCGCCGACCGCGGTGGAAACGCTGGAAAAATACCTGCCACTGGTGGACATGGTGCTGGTCATGAGCGTCAACCCCGGCTTTGGCGGCCAATCGTTCATCCCGGAAACGATGGAAAAGGCCCGGTGGATCAAGGCCCGCCTGCGCCCCGACCAGCGGCTGGAAGTGGATGGCGGCATCACGCCGACCACCTGCCGGGCGGCGGCGGACGCCGGCATCGATGTGATGGTGGCCGGCTCGGCGGTGTTCGGCGCGCCCGACCGGGCGGCGGCGATCAGGGCGATTGCGGACAGTGGCATGAGTCTGTGACTCATGCGTCCGCGGCGTCCTCCGGACGCCGGAGCCAGGGAACCCGCACATGCGCCATCGGAAACAATGTCCCCGGCCCGGCACGCGGAGCGCGCCGGGGACGCATGACTCGCAGAGTCATGCCACCTTATTTCGTGAACAGCACCCACTGGTGGCTGTGGGCCGGGATCTTCACCGTGAGGGTCGCGGTGTCGGTTTTGTCCAATGCCACCGTTTGCGCCGCGGCGCCGCCGATGGAGGCCTGCGCCTTGTCCGTGAGCCCGGCGTAATGCAGCGGCACGCGGATCTCGCGGGTGATGTCCTCGCCAAGCGG
>CANIYR010000055.1 GCA_947471825.1 Phycisphaeraceae bacterium
ACTGGTCTCCCCCGGGCCGGTTTTGCCGATCACCGGCGATACCCTCACGCGCCGTTGCCTGACTGTGGCGGGCATCCACAACTACGCTCCGCGTCATCTGGCGGCAGGCTTGGATTTTTTGTTTCGCCAGCGGGACAGCCTGCCGTTTGGCGAGATTGTCGGGGTGACCTTCGCGCTGGCCGACCTGCCGGCGGCCATCGACGAGGCGCTCACCGGCCGTCATTTGCGCGTGGCTGTTCGTGCCTGAGAACAACGCCCGCTTCGGGCATGCGCAAGTCCGACCTCGGCCTCAAACCAAAGCGCCCCGCCGGCAGGCGGGGCGCTTTGGTTTGAGGCAACTGCCGGCCGCTTAATTGTTGTCAAAAATCGGTTTCTCCAAAGCCGGCGGCGCGGCGGGCGCAACGCGCACGGGAGGAGCCGCCGGGGCTGCCGGCTCGACCTTGGCGGCCGGTTCGGTGCGGGTGGTTGGTTGGGCCGGTTTGCCGCGCGGCGGCGGGGCGCCGTCTTGGCCGCCCGCCTGGGCGGGTGCCGCTGCCGGAGGGGCGGTGGACGCGCCGCGCAGAAGGCTTTGTGTTACGCCTTCGGCCGGATCCCTGCTCCCGGCGCTTTGGGCGGCTTTCATCTTGGCGATGAGGTCCGCCGCATCCAGGCCGCGCTTTTTGAGCAGGTCCAGGAACAGTTCCTTCTTCAGGGCGGCGGTGCCGAGCAAGTCGGCCGGCACCAGCACCAGGGTGTTGTCTTTGGGATCGGCAAAAGCCACGGCCACATGCATGCCCGGGGCGGTGGCCGGGCCGTTCCAGCGGTCGCCGATCTTGAGGCCGGCGGTGGGGAAGCCCGACAGCCGGCAGGTCGCGCCCAGCCCGGCTTCGCCGCCCTGGCGGGCGACCGCCTCCAGCCGGTGTTTGAACAGCGACTCGGCCACCTTGTCCACCAGGTCCTTGTTGCGTTCAAAGGTGGCGCGCACTTCGCGGCGTTCGTTTTCGGCTTTGCGCAAGTCCGGCTTGTAGGCGGCTTTTTGCTGGTTTTCCTTGCGTGACTTGCCCGGCTGGGCCTTGATGGAAGCCAGCGCGGCGCGTTCGCCCTCCTCCTCCTTGGCGATCGCGCGCAGGGCCTGCTCCTCCTGGTCGCGCAGTTGCTGCTTTTTGGCCGCGGCATATTCCTTCTGCGCCTTGGCCGCGCCGGCGTCGGCCAGCCAGATGCTTTTCACCCGCATGTCGCGGGGCCCTAGGATTTCCACCACCTCCACCGAATAGATCCAGCCGTACTGGCCGGGCGCCAGTTTGGGCAGGGCGTCCAAGGCGTGCTTTTCCTCGCCGCCGGGCGCCAGTTTCTGGCCTTTGTCCTTGTCGAGGACGACGGTCAGGCGGCTTTCGACTTCCCCCCGCGTCAGTCCGCGCGAGCTTTCGCATTGCGGCGAATAGTCCGGAACCACCAAGAAGTCGTCTTCGAAGGCGGCGCAGCGTGTCCCGCAGGCCCTCCACAGGGATTCAAACCCTTTGTCCGCATCGGCCGGCGCCGTCGGGGCGGTCACGGCGCCTTCGCCGGTGGCGGGCAGTGCGGCGGCCATCAGCAGGATGGCCAGGCTCAAAACAGGGAGGCGGGGGGAGGAAAAGGTCATGGGATATCCAAAAAAAGGCATGGCTGGCGGCACAACGCCCGCGCAATGCGTGTTATTGCACGGGCTCCCGGCTATTTGCGCCGCGCTTCACGCACGGACAGCAACGCCCCCAAACCCACCAAGGCCGCCATCAGCCCGATGGCGGCGCCGAAAATCCACTTGCCCGCCGGCGAGAGAAAGGGCGGCGTGACCACGCCGGGGGCCGGCGGTGCGGCGGCCATCGGCTTGCCCTGCCAATCGCCCCACTCCCGGCGCGTGCCGGCGCCGCTGGCGACGAAAGCGATGAGGTCGCGCAATTCATCGGCATTCATGCCCCAGGTCAGTTGCGGGGGCATCGGCGAATGCGGCGAGGGGGTGTGCGACACCACCTGGTCGGGTTTGACGCGGCTGACGGCGGCGGGGTTCATCATGTTTTCGATGTATTCCAACTGGCCATCCGGCGCAGAACCGGCGTAACGGGCGATCTTGCGGGTGCCGTCCTTGAACACCCATTCCTGCAACTGGTATTGGTCCGACACGCTTTTGTCGGGATCCACCACCGCTTCCACCAGGTCGTGCAGGCTGAATTTGCCGCTGGCGCTGGTCAAGTCCGGGCCGACCGATCCGCCGCGCCCCTCCAGGTGGTGGCAGGCGGCGCAGTAGGCACCAAACAGGCCTTCGCCGCGTTTGAGGTCGGCTTGCGCCAGCCGGCCGGAAAGCGCCGGCATCGCTTCCTCCATGATCCAGGAGTGGCCGGGGCCGGCCGCGCCCCGCATGGCGAAGCCGCTGCCGGAGTCGGGCGGGGCGAGCAGGGGTTGCAGGCGCATGCGGGTGGTGGCATCGCAGTTGGCCAGCGCCTGGGCCTGCATGATGTTGACAAAGCCCTGGAAACTCATGCCGCCCTTGGTTGTTTTGACCTGCCGTATCCAGCGGAAATAGCGTTCGCGGTCGGCCAGGGTCCAGCCTTCATTGAGCTGGCGCAGCGCAAAGGCGAAGCGCAGGCCTTCGGTCGGCGGCGGATGCCTGATCATGTCGGCGATGGCATTGCCGTATTGGGGGTTGCGGGCGATGTGCTCGGCGTAGAAGGCCGGCACGGGCGGATTCTGCGCGGACTCCATCAGGTCCAGCGTGCGGCCGGCCACGCCCGGGGCCTTGAGGTGCACGAGCAGGACGGCCAGTTCGGCATTGACCGTGTTTTGGGCGTGCGGGTAGAGTTTGTCCAGGCGCAACAGCAGGCGGTCGCGCCAGCGCGTGGCGGCGGCCGGCCGGTTCATCAAGGCCCATTGGTGGGCGCGCAGCCAAGCCAAGAGCGGCTCTTCGGTGAGTTCCTGCGGTTTCACCAAGCCCAGGTCCGTCAGTGCGGCATCCACCAGCGGCGATTCGGCCTCCGGCGTGGCACGCAGGGCGCCCAGCCAGCCCAGGATGCGGGCTAAGGGGTCGCGCAAGCCGGCCAGCCGGGGCACCCAGCGGTCCTTGTCCTGGTGTTCCAGCCCCACGCGCGCGGCGAAGCGGATGGAGCGATCCGGGTCGGCCAGCGCGGTCAGGAGCAGGTCCAAGCCGGCGTCATCCGCGGTCTGGGTATGAAAGGCTTCCAGCGCCAGGCGCCGGCGCGCGGCGGCATTGGGCTCCGGCCAGGCGGCGGGGACCGTCGCTTCCGAACCGGTGTAGCGGATGCGCAGCAGGCGCGAGCCGGTCTTGCGGCCGCCGGCCGTGAGGTACATGGCGCCGTCGCTGCCGATCACCGCGTCGGAGAGCGGCAGGCCGCGGCCGGTCAGGAAAGGTTCAAGGGTGGCGCCGTGGCTGGCGCCGGTTTCGGTGAGCCGGGCCCGGAACACCGTGCCGAAAGTCCAGTCCAGGATGTACAGGGCACGCTGGTCCGGCGCCGGAAACTTGGCGCCCGCGCCGGTCAGGACGCCGGTGGGCGAGCCCGGCCCGACATCGGTCACCGGCGGCAGCCCGTCCTGCCGCCACACCGGCCACTTGCCCGAGCCGCTGCGCCAGCCGTAATCGCCGCCGCTGACCAGTTGGATCAGACGGGTGGGCCGGTACCAGGGCGCGCCCATGTCCCACTCCATGTCGGAGTCAAAGGTGTACATCTCGCCGGAGGGGGTGGTCGCCACGTCGTAACTGTTGCGCATGCCACCGGCCACCAGGCCGGCGGCGCCGGAATCGGGATCCACCTCCAGGAGATAGCCGCCGGGTGCCATGACATTGCGGGCATGGCCGTTGGGATCCCATTCGCGCGGCTCAAGCAAGCCCTCGGCAAAGGGGCGGGTCAGGCGGGACCAGGCCAGGTTGGCCGGCGGCTTGGTGTGGTTGCCGCACAAGACGAGCAGGTGTTTGCCGTCGGCCGCCAGGGTGATTCCGTGCGGGCCGTGCTCGCCCTCGCCGGCCAGATCGAACATTTTCCTTGCCTTGTCGGGCAGGCCGTCATGGTCGGTGTCTTCCACCACATAAAGCCCGCTGCGGCCGGACTGGTTGACCACTGCAAACAGGCGGCCCCCGTGCCAGAGCAGCCCTTGGGCGTGGCCCAGGTCCAGCGACAGGCGGGTGACCGCCGTTTGGCCACCGGCCCGGGGAACCTTGAGCTGGAACAGCGCGCCGTACTGGTCGCTGGCGAACAGGATTTCATGGGTCGCATCGGCAGGGCCGGCGGCCAGACTGACCCACGAGCCTTCGGTGGCGGCATTCACCGCGTGCAGGACTTCCAGGGTGTACCCCTCAGCCACTTTCCAATCGGCGGGAACCGCAAAGGCAGGATCGGGCTTGCCATCGGCAGCCCGGGATTGAAAGGCGGTGCCGGCCAAGGCCAAACACAGGAGCAAGCCGTGGGTGCGGTGGAGGGTGAGGGATTTCATGGGTGGAAGGACGGTTTGCGGTGGCAGGTATTTCACTTGAGGGGGTATTTGAATGTTAAAAAAAGGGTTATAGGGGCGGAAGGGGAGTTTCATGAGGTCTGTCCCTAGGCGAAACGCATCTCCAGCGCCGCCGTCCGGGCAGCGGGCCTGCAGGCCCGCGCTCCCAAGGTTTTGGCCGGTGCCGGCCGCCCAAAAAGGACTGTCCCTAAGCCCCGCCCGCCCTTGCCAAGGGTGAAATCCCGCATCCCCCTATAATCCGCCCCCTCATGTCGTTCTCCCCCGCCCGCATCCACTCACGCCAGACCCGCAAGGTGGTCGCCTATTTGATGGCGCTCACCCTGGGTTTGGGGTTGTCCTTTGGCGGGATCAAGGCCAGGGATGGCTGGAGCTTGCCCCATGCGCCGGCGCCGGTGGTCATGCAGATGGTGCGCATCGCGCACATGGCGTGCGTGCGCGCGGTCGCGGCCAGGCAGGTGGTGGCCGCCAAGGCGCCGCCCCGGGCGCAATCCAACCCCGCCGTCTTCGTGGCCGTGCGGACGCCCGCCCCCTTGGCGCGGGCGCTCTGGGCCCGTCCGCCACCGGCCGCGGGCGCCGAAGTTCGCGCCTGACAGCGGATGAAGTTGTTCTGACTTGTCCCCTCGACCTTTTTTACCGCCAAGGCTTTGCCTTCGGCTTTTTCGCCATCGGCGTGCGCTTTTCGCAACCCGGCGGCGGTTCCCGTGATTTGAAGAAACGCCCATGCCCATCCAGACCCTCACCCGCGTCCTGCACAAGGTTTTCGGCTCCCGCAACGACCGCATGCTCAAACGCTACCGCCAGCGGGTGGTCGAAATCAACGCACTCGAAACCCAGGTGCAGAAACTGACCGACGCCGAGTTGCGCGCCAAGACCCGCGAATTCCGCGAGCGTTCGGCTTCCGGCGCCCCCGTGAAGGAGTTCCTGCCCGAAGTGCTGGCCATCGCCCGCGAAGGCATGGACCGCTACATCGGCATGCGCAAGATCTTCGACCCGGCCGCCGGCTTCGATGCCAACCTGCTGCCCGAGTCCCTGCGCCCGCTGTACGCCCAAGTGCGCGCCGAGGCCGACGCCCTGCCGCCCTTGGACGTGCCCGGCGGCGATCCGGCCCCCGGCTGGCTGCAGGTGGAGGTGCCGGTTGAACTGTACGCCGCGGTGCGCGCCCTGGTTCCCGAGAGCCGCCCGCCCTTCCGCTGCCGCTCCTTCGATGTGCAGCTGATCGGCGGCATGGTGCTGGGCGAGGGCCGCATCGCGGAAATGCGCACCGGCGAAGGTAAGACCATCGTCGCCCCGCTGGCCTGCTTCGTGGCCATCTGCGAGGGGTTGCAGTGCACCGTGGTCACCGTCAACGACTACCTGGTGCAGCGCGACCGCGACTGGACCTTCCCCTTCTACTTCGGGCTGGGTCTGACCGTCGGGGCCATCCACCCGATGCACATGCAGCCGGCCGAACTGAAGAAGGAGTCCTACGGCTGCAACGTGCTCTACGCCACCAGCAGCGAACTGGGATTTGACTACCTGCGCGACAACATGAAGTCCTCGGTCGAGGACCAGGTGCAGAAACAGCGCGATTTCGTCATCATCGACGAGGTGGACTCCATCCTGATCGACGAGGCCCGCACCCCGCTCATCATCAGCGGCCCGGCCCACCAGGACGCCCCGCGCTACGACCTGGCCGACCAGGTGGCCCGCCACCTCATGGACAAGCAGCAGGATTGGCTGGCCCTGGACGACCAGGCCCAGGCGGTCCAGAAACAGGTCAAGGGGCTGGAGGGCGACATCCGCAACACCCGCAACAAGGCCGCCATCCCCGGCATGCGCGCCGAGATGCAGCGGTTGGAGACCGAGCACAAGAAACTGCTGGGCCAGCGCGACAAGCACACGCAGTTCTTCGAGGTCGAGCGCGAAAAGAAGGCCTCGCACCTGACCCACGCCGGCGTGGCCGAAGCGCAGAAGCGGGCCGGCATCGGTTCGTTTTATGTCGGCAGCAACATGGATTTCCCGCACTTGCTTGAAAACGCCCTGCGCGCCCACGCCATCTACCGGCTGGATCGCGAATACGTGGTCAAGGACGGCGAAATCGTGATTGTGGACGAATTCACGGGCCGCCTGATGGTGGGCCGCCAGTGGTCCGACGGCCTGCACCAGGCGATCGAGGCCAAGGAGCGCGTGCGCATCAAGGAGGAGACGCAGACCCTGGCCACCGTCACCGTGCAGAACTTTTTCAAACTGTTCAAGCGCCGCGGCGGCATGACCGGCACCGCCATCACCGAGGCCACCGAATTCTGGGAAATCTACGCACTGGACGTGGTCTCCATCCCCACCAACCGCAAGGTCTCGCGCGTTGACCGCGACGACCTGATCTTCCTGTCGCAGAAGGACAAGTGGTCGGCCATATTGGACGAGATCAAGCGCGTGCATGACATCGGCGCGCCGGTCCTGGTCGGCACCACCAGCGTCGAGAAGAGTGAAAAACTCGCCGCCATGCTGGGCCAGGCGCATGGCATTGCCCACGAGGTCCTCAACGCCAAGCAGCACGAGCGCGAAAGCCACATCGTGGAGAACGCCGGGGAACTGGGCTCGGTCATGATCGCCACCAACATGGCCGGCCGCGGCACCGACATCAAGATGCGCAGCGTTTCGCGCGATGCCCTGCTCGCCCACTGGATCGCCCGCGACCTTTTGCCGGAAGGCGCCGACCTGGCGCAACCTGACCAGGCGCTGATTGAGGCGTCCTACCGCCACCAGGCCGCCCGCACGCTGGGGCTGTCCGCCGACAAGGCCGGCGCATTGGACACCGCCGAACTCAAACTCCGCCTCTTGCGCGCCTGGGTCGCCAAGGACACCCTGCTGGCCCAGGACCGCGCCGCCGCCGAGCGCGCCGCCCGCATGTCGCTGGAGGATTGCATGGCCGCGCTTGACGCGGTGCCCGGCTACATCCGCCACCGGCTGGCCATCTGGAAAACCACCGAGGAAATGGGCGGCCTTCACATCGTGGGCACCGAGCGCCACGAGTCGCGCCGCATCGACAACCAGTTGCGCGGCCGCGCCGGCCGCCAGGGCGACAAGGGGAGCAGCCGCTTCTTCCTCTCGCTCGACGACGACCTCATGAAGATGTTCGCCGGCGGCAACACGCTGCGCATCCTGTCCACCCTGGGCATGAAGGAGGGCGACGCCATCGAGCATCCGATGGTGTCCAACGCCGTGGCCCGCGCCCAGAAAAAGGTCGAGGAACGCAACTATGAGCAGCGCAAGAGCCTGCTTGATTACGACGAAGTGATGGAGTACCAGCGCCGCGATTTCTACGGCACACGCCAGACGGTCCTCGTGAGCGACGAGGCTTCCACCCTGGTGCTCGACTACATCGGCGACGCGGTGGATGCGGCCGCCGAGACCTTCCTGGCGCCGGAGTATGTCTCCACCCAGGTGGCCGAGTGGTGCCGCACCAGCCTGGACATCTCGGTGGACGCCTCCAAACTGCGGCTCGACGATCCGGCCGGCCTGCAGACCCAGGTGCGCCGTCTGACCGCCGATGACGCCGAGGCGGTGGTGCGCCTGACCGTCGGCGAATACGTGTTCGCCGAACTGCCGGAGCAGGAGTGGGACCTGCGCGCGCTGTGCGACTGGTTCCGCACCCGCTTCGGCGTGGATGTGGTGGCCGGCGACCTGCGCGGCAAGAGCCCGGCGGAAATCTCCGCCATCCTGGTGTCGGCCGCCCGCGCCCGCGTGGAGTCGCTGGACATGTCCGGCGCCGGCAAGTTCCTCGACCCCCTGGTTCCCGTGCGCGATTTCTGCAAGTGGGCCAAGGACCGTTTTGACGTCGACATTGCGGCCGAGGAATTGGCGCAGCTCAAGGACCCCAGCCAAATGGCCACACGCGTGCTGCGCGATGCCACCCGCGCTTACCGCAAGCGCGAACTCCAATACGGCGTGGAGGCGATGCTCGACATTTTCCACCAGGGTTTCTCGCAGGATCCGGCCTGGGCCATGGATCAGCTGCAGTCCTGGCACAACCGCCGATTCGGTGAAAACCTGGACCAGGCGGCGTTTGAAAAAATGCTCGAAGGCAGGGACATCGCGGTGTTCATGGTCGAGAAAACCGCCGGGGCGCTCAAGCCCGGCGGCGCCATCGAACAGGAGGCCTGCGAACGCACCGCAGCGCTGGCCGGCGATTTGGACGGCCTGGCCGCCTGGCTCAGGCACCGCCACGAGGTCGCCGTCACCCGCAAGGACCTGGAGGGCGCCGCCGATTTGCCGGCCTATGTCGTCCGCAAGGCCCGCCAGGCCTTCCGCAGCGAGTTCACGCGCCTGGAGCGCTTCGTGCTGCTGCAGGTGCTCGACCAGGCCTGGAAGGACCACCTCTATGCGATGGACCAGTTGAAGGACGGCATCAACCTGCACTCCTTCGCCGAAAAGGACCCGCGCATCGAGTACAAGAAGAGCGGTTCGCGCCTGTTCAAGAAGATGCAGAAAGCCATCCGCAACAAGGTCAGCGAAACCATCTTCCGCGCCCGCCTGTCGGCCAACGTGCGGCTGAATCCCCCGCAGCAGCCGGAGCCGGCATTCGACGAAGCCCAATTCACGGCGCTTGAATCGGCATCCGGCGGCATTGTGGGGTTGCCGGTCACGCCGCGCATGCGGCGGGCATCTTCGGCCGGCCCTCTTCCGGCGGGGGCCTGAGCCATGTCCGCCGTCTTCCAATCCGACTCCCTTTCGGTCGAGCGCTTCGCGCTGGGCCCCTTGGAGACCAACGCCTACCTGCTGGTCAATCCGAGCACGCAGGGCTGCTTCATCGTGGATCCGGGCGACGGCCCGGCCAAGTTGATCGCCCGCGTGCGGGTGGCCGGCCACCTGCCGCGCGCCATCGTGCTGACCCATGCCCACTACGACCACATCGCCGGGGTGGCCCAGGTGCGGCGTGAATTGGGCAAGGACCTGCCGATCTGGATCCATGAGGCCGAGCAGACTTACCCGACCGATCCGATGCAGAATCTGTCCGGCCGCTTCGGCCCGGGCTTCATGGCGCCGGAGCCGACGGATTTGTTTGCCCACGGCCACATCCTCGATCTCGACGGATTGAAGTTCGAGGTGCGCCATTCGCCGGGCCACAGCCCGGGCGGGGTCGCCTTGGTGCAGCATGACAACCATGTGGTCATCGCCGGCGATTCGCTGTTCGCCGGCTCGGTCGGCCGCCACGATTTTCCGCACAGCGACGGCCAGGCGCTGTTCAAGTCCATCCGCACCCAGTTTTACACGCTGGCGGACGACTTCCTGGTTTTGCCGGGCCACGGACCGGAGACCACCATTGGTGAAGAGAAGCAATTCAACGGGTTTGTGCGCGGGTAGTGGAGCGCGGACACTCCTGTCCGCGATGCGTCGAATAAAACA
>CANIYR010000056.1 GCA_947471825.1 Phycisphaeraceae bacterium
CCGCTGGCGGTGTTGGAGGCGGTCAAGTGGATGCGCGCCAGGGCGGGCTGAGCATGCCACGTTCCTGCTCCAAAATCGCCAGCGTTGCCTTCATCACCGTGTCCGGGTTGAGCGAAATGCTACCGGTGCCCCGCTCCATCAGGAAGCGCGCGAAGTCGGGGTGGTCGCTGGGGGCTTGGCCGCAGACGCCAAAGGTGGGTCCGAAACATGGCGGAGTGCACCTTTGCGCGGCCATTCAAACATAGGTCTCAATGTAGTTGCTGATGTGGCTGTCGATGGGGCCGAAGTGGCTTTCGATGCGCTTGGGGCTTTTTTGTGGCGCGGCGCCTGGTTGTGGGCGCGTGTTTTTGATCCGATCGGTTGTGTCCGGGGTTGGTTTGTATTCAATCCATGCGGTGGCGGGAAGGTCGGCTGAAAGGCTGGCAGGTGTCATGGCATGCTCCGGATGAGGGGTGAAAAATCGCGCGCGGCGTGCAAGCCGCTCCGACGGGAAAAGACAGATGGAAACGGTTCAAGAGAGGTGGTGGGCGTGCCTTGGACCGCTCCACCTTGGGTTCGGGCGCCTTGATGGCGGCCTGCCTGGTTTTGGGCAGGGTCCGTGTCACCAAGTGTCACCGGCAGGCGCTGCTTGTTGACGAACAGGTCTTCGAGATCACGCCAGGGATTGCATTTGACGAGTTTCATAACGCATGCCATTCATGCGGACGATGTGGGAAAAGGCCGATCCATGGATGCCCTGCAAAGTTTGATGGCTTGGGCCCGCTAATATAAGTTAAAAAGGTTTTTAAATCCTGTTTTATGTGTTTTGAAAAGCTTGGTTTTGGAGAGGTCATGGGCGGAATCCTGTTTAGGCGAGAGGGCGGGTGGCTGACGGGGTGGCGTTTTCCAGCCGACTCCGGGAACTAGAACCAGTGCGGGCGGGCAGTGCATGGCGACGAACAAGTCTCCCAAGACGGCCGCCAGAACACTTCTCCATCTCTCAAGACAGTCTAAATGGGGATTTTGAAACCGTAAATATTTTTATTTTCTCATATATAAAATTAATCATTAAAAGGCTTTAAATTAATATAACCTTATGGAAATGTATAGGACAAAAGAGCCGTTTGGGCTCAAAAAGCATGTCTGTTTGGTGAATGGTGTTTCCCGGATCGCAACATCGCGGGAGGTGGATTGCGGAGTGCGTGGCCCCAAGAACGGGGGACTGAGTGCCAGAACCGCCATCAGACGCAACTTTCACCGCATTCCAAAGCAGTATTCAAGCACTCAGGCTTCAATGCCCCACCGCCCGCAAGAGCACCGTCGCATAACACCCCCTGGGCAGCGTGAACGACAGCGTCCGCTTGAACCGCACACTCGCCTCCTGCGTCTCATCCTGCTGCGGGTTCGCTGCGTGGAAGTTGGTCGCCTCGATGAACAATTGCCGCTCCACTTCCGCGAACCACGGGCGGTCGAGGCCGGGAATTTTGAGTTCGGCGGTGGTGATGCCCTCTTCCGCCAGGACCGCCTCGGCGGCGGCCTTCCAGGGTTCGTGCAATTCGGAGTTCTTGCCGAGGACCGGCAGCATCAATGAGCGCCACTTGGCGTGGACGGTCGAGGGCACCGGGAAGGCGATGCGGCAGAAGGTGTCGTCCAAGACGCGGGCGACCGGGCCGTGGGCTTCGATCAGTTTGCAGGCGGTGCGGTTCCATAGCAGGCTTTGCCAGGCTTCCACCGCCATTTGCTGCTCGAAATAGGGCAGGGCGGCGAAGGCCTCGCGGAAGTCGTGGGGGGTTTTGCCGCCCGATCGGGCCAACTTTTCAATCGGCGCGCGCAGGGACATTTTGGGCAGTTTGGGCAGCATGGCCTGCCACTTGCCCCATTCGTCCTTGCAGGTCTGCTTGAAGTTCTTGAGCTGGCGCATGTCCTTCCTGTGCGGCGAGGCCAGGATGATTTTGAGGGCCGCCTCAAACTGGCCCTTGATCATCAGGGGCGCCAAAAAGCCCTCGCCGGCGCGGGCGCCGCCGAAGCGCTGGTTGCCGTAATAATTGACCACGAGCAAGCGGCCCTTGCCGGAGGCCAAGTCCTGCGGCTCGGCCATCAGGGCGTGCGCGGCCAGGTCCAGGTTCTCGTTGTCCTTGCGGGTCATGCCGCGGATGGTGACCTTGAAGCGGTTGGCCTGGATGGCCTGCGAGTTGATCGGGGCGTGCACAAAGCCGACGCGCTTGGCCTTCCAGCTTTGGCCTTCCATCATCTTGGGGAATTTGTCGGCGTTGCGGCCGGCCTCCACCGTCACATGCTGGGTGGTCTGGGCGTGCTTGTCCTTGAGGCCGGCGGCCAGCACCTTGCTGGCCGGCATGCCGAGGGCCTTCGAAAAGTAGAACACTGCCTCGGGGGTGGTCAGCGATTCCTTGGTCAGGTGGTAGACCACGAAAGGGCCGGGCTTCTGCTCGATCTTGGCGAGGTAAGCGGGATCGAGGACTTCGTCCACGATGAAGTCTTGCGGCTGGGATTTGATGGCCATCGGTGGATTGTAGGGCTTATTTTCTGCGGTCCGCCGCCGCCACCACCGCCACATGCACCGAGGCCGCGCCGGCGCGCCGGAGCAAGCGGGCGCACTGGCGCAAGGTTGCTCCGGTGGTCAGCACATCGTCCACCAAAATGACATGGCGGCCGCCGATCTGCCGGGCGGCGTTCTTGCGCAGGGCAAAAGCGCCGCGGGCGTGCAAAAGCCGCTGGTTGCGGGACAGCGACATCTGCTTGGGGTCGTGGCGGGCGCGCTTGAGCGGGTGGGCCAGCGGCCACTGGCGGGTCTTGGCCAGCGCCTCGGCCATCAAATCGGCCTGGTTGTAGCCGCGCTCGAGCCGCCGGCGCCAGTGCATGGGCACGCACACGACCACCGGGGCGGCCGGGGCATCCAGGCGCAGGGCTTCGGCCAAATGGGTGCCGAACCACGGGGCCCAAGCCCAGTGCTGCCGGTATTTCATGGCGCCGACGAAGGCTTGCAGGGGTTCCTCCCACGCGCCCAGGCGGGTGACGCGGGCCCACGGGAAGCGCTGGCCGACGCAGCGGGAGCAGCCGTCAGCCTTGACGGCGCCAAAGCCGGCCGAGGAGCCGCAGCGCGGGCAATAGGCGTGCACGGTGTCGGGCTGCCACGGGGTTTCCGCCAGGGCCAGCGTGATGGGCGACGGCAGCAGGGCGTCGAGCAGGGCGGTGACGGCGCGGCGGAGGAAGGCAAACATCAGGTGGAGGGCACACCCGGGGCGGCGATGGCCGTTGCGGGGTTGAGCAGGGTTTCGATCGTCTGGTGGGCGGCAAAAAAGCCCATGGAACCGGTCAGGTGCGACACCGCGCCGAAGCCGGTGGCGCAGTCGAGTTTGACTGGCGCGGATTCGGCACCTTCGCATGGGGCCGGCTCCACCTGCGGTTCGTCGGAGTAGACGCAGGCGATGTGGAAGTTTTTGCCCTCGAACTTGGGAAAGCCGTATTCGCGCCGCAGTTTGCGCCGCACCAGTTGCAGCATGGTGTCGCCGCTGGAGCGGCCGAAGTCGCAGATGCGCAGGCGGGTGGGGTCGCGCCGACCGCCGACCCCGCCGCAGACGACCACCGGCAGGCCGCGCTGCTTGCAGGAGGCGATGAGCAGGGCCTTGTTGTTCATGCCGTCAATGGCATCCACCACCACCTGGTGGTTGCGGCCCAGGAGTTCATCGGCATTTTTGGCGGTGAAAAAGACCTCGACCGGGTGGGCGCGGCAATCCGGCGCGATGGCCCGGATGCGCTCGGCCAGCGCGCGGGCCTTGGATTTGCCGTAGTTGCCGGTCAGCGCGTGGATCTGCCGGTTGGTGTTGGAGACGCACACTTCGTCGGCATCAATCAAAGTAATTTCGCCGACACCGGAGCGGGCCAGGGACTCGGCGATCCACGAGCCGACGCCGCCCAAGCCGATGATGCAGACATGCGCGGCGCGCAGCTTGGCCAAGCCAGCCTCGCCGTACAGGCGGGCAATGCCGCCGAAGCGGAAGGCGTGGTCGGAGTCGGGGTGGGGGGAGGACATGGGGGAGCCAAGTTTATCCCAAATGAAAAACCCTGAGCTTGCGCTCAGGGCTCGTTCAAATCAGGGCTCATATCAACCACTCACCGAATCCACCCCAACACCGCCTCATCCTTCACATCCTTGTCCGCCTGCCTGACCGCCGCGGCGACCAGTCCCATGAACATCGGGTGCGGGCGCAGCGGGCGGGAGAGCAGTTCGGGGTGGAACTGGCCGCCGACGAAATAGGGGTGGATGGCCTTGGGCAGTTCCAAGACCTGCATGATCGGCTGCTGCGGGTGGCGGCCGGAGAACACCAGGCCGTGGGCTTCCAGGGTTTCGATGAAGCGCGGATCCACTTCGTAGCGGTGGCGGAAGCGCTCGCGGATCACGCCGCCTTCGGCCGGCAGGCCGTACAGGCGGGCGGCCAGCGAGTTGGCCTTGATCAGCACATCCTTGCCGCCCAGGCGCATGTTGCCGCCCAGGCCCTCGATCTTCTTCTGCTCGGGCAGGATGTCGATGACCGGGTTGGCCGCGTGCGGCAGGAATTCGGTGGAGGCGGCATCCAGCGTGCCGCAGACATGGCGGGCGTATTCGATGACCGCCATCTGGAAGCCTAGGCAAATGCCCAGGTACGGCACCTTGTGCTCGCGGGCGTGGCGCACGCAGGCGATCTTGGTTTCGGTGCCGCGGTGGCCGAAGCCGCCGGGCACGATCACCGCGTGGTAGTCCTTGAGCGCCGCCGAGGCGTCGGCCGGGTGGATGTCGGTGACATCGATCCAGTCGGCTTGGATGTTGCACGACAGGTGGGCGCCGCAGTGCTCCAGGGCCTTGTCGATTGATGCGTAGGCGTCGCGCAGGGCGGCGTATTTGCCGGCGATGGCGATCCGGCAGGTGTGGGCGCGCGTGGAGGTGACCATCGTCTCAAAGTGGCGCCAGTCGCGGGCGTTGGCGGCCTCCTGCTTCGCGTCAACTTTGTTTTCCAGGCCCAGGATGTCAATGACCGCCTTGTCGAGCCCGTCCTCGTGCATGGCGCTGGGAACGGTGTAGATCGAGGCGCGGTCGTGCATCGAGAACACGCGGTTTGGCGGCACGTTGGAGAACATGGCGATTTTCTCGGCCGAGCCCTTTTCCAGCGGCTGCTGCGAACGGGTGGCGATCAGGTGCGGCTGCACGCCGGCTTCCAGCAGTTTCTTCAAGCCCAGCTGGGCGGCCTTGGTCTTCTGCTCGCCCAGGGTCGGCGGCTCGATGATGTAGGTGAGGGCCGCGAAGCAAACGTTCTGCGGGCCTTCCTCGAAGGCCAGTTCGCGCAGGGCCTCGATGTAGAAGGCGTTTTCATGGTCGCCCACGGTGCCGCCGACTTCGATGAACACCACGTCGGCGTTCTGCTTGACCGCCAGGTCGCGGATCAGGTACTTCACTTCGCCGGTCACGTGCGGGATCATCTGCACATCGCGGCCCAGGTAGCCGCCGCTGCGCTCCTTGTCGAGCACGCGGCGGAAAATCTGGCCGGCGGTGGCGTAGTTCTCGCGCGCCAGGTTCTGGTCGAGCAGGCGCTCGTAGGTGCCCAGGTCCATGTCGGTTTCCAAGCCGTCATCGAGCACGAACACTTCGCCGTGGCGGTAGGGGCTCAGGGTGCCCGAGTCGATGTTGAGGTAGCCCTCCAGCTTGATGGGGGCGACCGACAGGCCTTTGTCCTTCAATTGTTTGGCCAGCGACGAGGCGAAAATGCCCTTGCCAAGGCCCGACATCACGGTGCCGAACACCACCACATACTTGTGGCGGCCGGCCGCATAGCCGGGGGGCATGGGCTTGAAGAATTCCGATTCCTGGGTTTGGTGACCGGCTTTTTCGAGGGTGAATTGGGTGGAGGCCATGGAGAGTCTTGGGTGAAAAAGGGGAAAGGGGGATTATGGCAGGAAAAAAGTCGACGCGGCGCTCATGTGCGTGCGGTTTTCCGCCCTCAATCCGCCGATGCCCGCCCGGTTGCCCGGGATTCAAAATGTTAGTAAAAAAACAGGTAAAAGGCGTGGCTCAAGCCAGGGAAAGGCTCCCTCCAAGGACGGCGCTGCCGATTGGAATGGAGGGTTGGGTGCGACGCAAGGCCGGCCACGACACAAACCTGGCCGCGGACCACCCTCATTTGACAGGCATGCATTCTTGAGCGGCGCCATGCCCTGCTTTTTCCAAGATTCCGGCACGGTGGCCTCCCGGCTCATGGCCGAGGGCTCTCCAAGCCTTTTCCTGCCTTTGCACAAAGCCTGCACCCAAATCCGGAACCATTGTCCCAATGCCCTTTGCCACAAGTTAAAAACCACACGCCATTCCCCATGCAAAAGCCCCCGTCTTTCCGGACGGGGGCTTTCATTTCATTTTTCCTCGTTCACATCACTTCACTTCACCGCCTGCTTGAAGGCCCCATCCGTCTCCGCCTTGAACAACCGCAGTTCGGCCAGCGAGCCGTAATTGCCACCGTGGGCGGAGCGGATGATCAGTTTGAAGAATACATGCGGCGACGGCTCGGCCAGCATCAGGGTGCGGGGTTCCTTGTCGTAGTCTGTCCATAGCGTACCTTCCGCCACGGTGGTCCAGGTCTTGCGATCGCGGCTGGCTTGCAGGGTGAATTGCTTTGGCGTGCCGTTGGCGCCATCGAGGCGCGGCAAGAGTGTGAGGCCGGCGACCTTGGCGCGGTGGGCGTTCTCGAACACCAGTTCATAGGGCGGGGGGATGTTGCTGTCCTTGTACTGGGTGTGCCAGATGGTGCCGGGGTTGTTGTCGAACAGGTTGGTCGCGCGGTAATTGCCGGTGTTGCGCTCCTCGGAATTGACCGACACCAGCGCCAGGGCCGGCCGCGACAGGTCGGGCAGCGGCAGCATTTCGTGGGTCACGCGCACGGCCGGGCGCTTGGACATGAAGGCGCGCAGCCCGCCTTCGGTCAGGGCGGTGCCGGACAGGGCGGCTTCGCGCAGGGCCGGGGCTTTTTGCAGCGTGGTCAGGAGGGCATCGTCGCCCGGGGTGCCGGCCAGGCTCACAAAGGCGATCTCCGGCGCGCGGCCGAGGATGGCGGCGGCGCCTTTGGCCGACAAGCCGGTGCGGCTGGCGCGCAGGGCGCGCAGGCGGGGCATGGCCGGCAGCGCGGCGGCGCCGGCATCGGTGACTTTCGTGTTGGACAGGTTGAGGTCATAGACGCGCGCCGCCACCGGGGTGAGCAACGCCAGATCGGCGTCGCCCAAGGTGCGGTTGCGGCTGAAGTCGGCGATCAGGTTGTCGCTGCCGTCGTTTTCCGGATAGATCAGGATGCCGCGGGCCGCCAGGGCCGCAATGGCATCCTGGCTGATGGCGGCCTGCGCAGGCGCCGGGCCGGATCCGTGGGCGTCGGCCGTGGTCTTGGCGCCGCTTTCGATCCAGCGGGCCAGCATCAGCACCTGCTCGGCCGAGAGGGCTTTTTCGGGTGCGGGCGGCATGAATTCGGCGTGTTTTTCCGGCAACAGCAGGCGGCGGATGGCTTCGCTGCCGTTGGGGTTGCCGGGCTTGATGGCCACCTGCCCGCTCTGGCCGGGCTTGGCGGCCAGGGCCATGTCGTCGAGGCGAAGGTTGCCATTGACCTTGTCCGGTCCGTGGCAGGCGACGCAGTGGTCATTGAGCAGCGGGCGGATGATGGAGGCATATTGCGAGCCGGCCGCGCCGGGCTCCACCTTGGGCTCCTCCGGGCGGCCGATGGCCGGCACCCACGAAGGGATCCAGGCCGGGGCGTACTGGTAAAGGTATTTGTCGCCATGCACCATCACGCCGCCGAAGTGGCCGGCAAACGACATGAGCCCGAGCGTCGCCGCCAGCGTCATGCCGTAGGCCGCGGCGCGGATTTTGGACGACCCCAGTTGCGCCGGGCGCAGCAGGGCGGCCAAGCCCGCGCCCACCGCGGTGGCAATCCCCAGCCACTTGTGCCAAGTGAACGAGTCGCCTGAAAAATCCCCGCGCGCAGCCAGCATCAGGCCCAGAAGCGCGGCCATGCAGGCGGCACCCGCCGCCAGGATCAGGGTGACGCGGATGGCCGCTTCCAAGCCGGGGCGGGCTTGCTGGGCATCGGACCCGGTCCGGCGCGAAAGCCGGCGCAGGGCGAGCAGCGCCGTTTCCAGAAAAGCCGCGCCGGCGAGCAGCCCGATGGGCAGGTGCAGGACCAGCGGGTGAAAGCGGCCGAAGAAGAGGATGGGGTCGGACATGCGGGATCTTTTTCAGGAAATCATGCTTAGGAAAGCAGGGTCTTGTTGATGTTGCCGCGGAAATTGGTCAGGCGGAAATCCAAGCCCTGGAAGCGGTGGGTCAGGCGGGTGTGGTCCACGCCCATGGAGGCCAGGATGGTGGCCTGCAGGTCGTAGGTGTCCATCTTGCCGTCGGTGATTTCGGTGCCCCATTCGTTGGTGGCGCCGTGCACGAACCCGCTCTTGAAGCCGCCGCCGGCCACCCACACGGTGAAGCAACTGGGGTAATGGTCGCGACCCAGGTGGGTCGAGCCGTTGCGCGCCTCGTTCATGGCGGTGCGGCCGAACTCGCCGCTCCAGACCACCACGGTGTCCTCCAAGAGGCCGCGCTGCTTCAGGTCTTTGATCAGGGCCGCCACCGGCTTGTCGGTTTCGCGGCATTTCTCAGGCAATTTGTGGATCAGGTCGTCGCCGGGGCCGGTGCCGTGCACATCCCAGCCCCAGTCGAACAGCTGGATGTAGCGCACGCCGGCCTCGCAGAGTTTGCGCGCCAAGAGGCAATTGTTGGCGAACGAGGCCTGGCCGGGGGTGGCGCCGTAGGCTTCCAGGGTTTCCTTGGATTCCTCCTTGATGTCCATCACCTCCGGCACGCTGGCCTGCATGCGGAAGGCCATTTCATACTGGGCGATGCGCGACAAGGTTTCGGGGTCGCCGACGGAGGCGTGCTGGATCCTGTTGAGTTTGGCCAGGGCGTCCAGGCTCTGGCGGCGGCTGTCGCGGCTCATGCCCTTGGGGTCGGAGAGGTACAGCACCGGGTCGCCCTTGCTGCGGCATTGCACGCCCTGGTAGACGCTGGGCAAAAAGCCGGAGCCGTAGGAGGCCACGCCGCCGTCGGGCGCCTTGCCGCCGGACAAAAGCACGATGAAGGCCGGCAGGTTGGCGTTTTCGCTGCCGAGGCCATAGGTGGTCCACGCGCCCATCGAGGGCCGCCCCATGACCGGGAAGCCGGTGTGCATGAGCAACTGCGCCGGGGCGTGGTTGAACTGATCGGTGCACAGCGAACGGATGACGCACACATCGTCCACGATGGTCTTGAAGTGCGGCAAAAGTTCCGACAACCACAGCCCGTTCTGCCCGGTCTGCTCGAACTGGAACGGGGTGCCCAGAATCTTCGGCTTGCCGGTCAAAAAGGCGGCGCGCTTGGGGATCAGCGATTCGGGCGCTTCCTTCTGGTTCCAGGTGTTGAGCAGCGGCTTGTAGTCGAACAAATCCAGGTGCGGCGGGGCGCCGGCCATGTGGATGTAGATGACGCGCTTGGCCTTGCCGGGAAAGTGCGGGGCCGCAAGCGTGCCGGGTTGGCCCCTGGCCCAATCCAGCACCGGTGCGGCGGGGGCGGCCGGCGTGGCGGGCTCTGCGGCGGCGGAGCGCTTGAGAAGCGAATCACCGATCAGGCCGGCCAGCGCGGCGGCGCCGAAGGACTGGGTGGTGCGGCCGAGGAAATGCCGGCGCGTTTCCAAGGCTGCCTTGGCGTGGCGCCAGTCGCTTGGCGTCAGGGCGTCGGGGCGGGAGGCAAGCGGGAGCAGGGACATGGGGAACTCCGGGGTGGCAGGCCCTTTCAGGGCCTGTGTGGCGCCG
>CANIYR010000057.1 GCA_947471825.1 Phycisphaeraceae bacterium
CGCAGGTGGGAAAGGCCGTCCGCCCCGCCGCGCAGGGCGGTCACGGGCTCGTAATCCTTCACATTGGGCGCGACATCAGCCCATTCGTGGTCGGGGATGTAGGGCGGGTTGGAGAGCAGGTAGTCGAAACTTTCGCCGGCCACCGGAGCCAAGAGATCGCCGTGTCGGAACGTGATGCTGTCTGCCACGCCCAAGGTGCGGGCGTTTTCTTCCGCCACATCCAGCGCAGCTTGGCTGATGTCGGTGGCGACCAGGGTGGCATGCTTGTTTTTGGGCAGGAACTTGGCCAGGGCCAGCGCGATGGTGCCCGAGCCGGTGCCGATATCGCACAGGCGCAGGGTCTTCCCCTCTTCCGCGGGCCGCTTTTTTTCCGTTTCCAGCACGAATTCCACCAAGGTTTCGGTGGCCGGGCGCGGCACCAAGGTGGCCGGGGTCACCTTGAGCATCAGTCCGAAAAACGGCGCCTTGCCGATGAGGTAATCAATCGGCTCGTTGGCCAGCGCGCGGCGCACCAGGGCGCGGAAGGCGTCCTTTTCCTCCGCCGTGGCCGGGCGGTCCATTTCCAGGTACAGGCGCAGGCGGTCGGGGTAGCACAGGACATGGGCCATCAGCATTTCTGCCTGCAGGCGGGCAAAATCAAAGCCGGCCTGCTCAAAGCGCTTGGTGGTCCAAACCAGAAGGGTGCGGGTGGTCCAGATTTCCGGCGCGGCGGGCGTCATGGCGGGATTGTAGGACGGCGGCGGCCGGTCAATGCGGGTTGGCCGCCGGGCCTTGCGCGTTGCGCTTGGCTTCCCTGGCGATGAAGTCGGCGATTTCCGGCAGCCAGGTCATGGCGGCGTAGTGGTTGCCTGGCTTGGTGGTGACATGCGCCGCCGGCAGGCCGATGGTTTTCTCCAGGCGGTCGCCGCATTCTTTGGGAAAGACGCCGTCGGCGGCGGCGCGGTACATCCAGCAGTGGTCCGGATTGATGCGGCCGGCCACCAGCAAGGGGTCGATGGGGTCCAGCAAGGTGCGGAGTTTGGCCCCGGTGTGGCCGGACTTGGCCAGGCGGTCGCGCAGCCAGGCGGCGTCGAAGCGGCCTTTTTCAAGCACCGTCACCGGGTCGCCGCCGCCGACGACCAGCACCACCGGCGAAAACGCGTTGTCCAGCCCGGCGGCGGCGGAAGCCACCATGCTGCCCAGGCTCAGACCCTCGATGGCCACCGGCGCGCCTTTTTTGACGCCGGGCAGGGCGCAGGCCGCATCGCGGGCGCGCCGCACATCCGCCACCGACTGCGCGCCGTGTTCGGTCATTTCAACGCCGGCACCCTTGTCCGGTTCGGTTTTGCGGCTGCCAAAGCCGGGCAATTCCACCATCAGCGCGTGCACCCCGTTGCGGGCAAGCATCCTGGAAAGGATCAGGCCGTCGGCCATGTCCGGGTGCAGCGAATGCACCACCACCACGCACGGCGCCCCGGCGGGAATCAGGTTGCCGCCGGCATCGCGCGCCTTGTACCAGTGCGCGGTCACCAGGTCGCGTTGGGGGGTGCCGCCGGGCTTGGGCGAGGGGAAGGTGATGAGCGCGTCGGCTTGGTATGGCGCCGGGTTTTTCGTTTCCTTCACCGCCATGGTGAAGGCGGCCGGTTTCCAGCAGGCGTCATGCAGAAAGGCTCTTTGTTTCGGGCTGGCCCCTTCGGCGGGGCGTATGGAGTCGGTGACGCAGATCTCCGCCCCGCTGGCGGCGGAGGCCAGCAGGATCATGACGGAAGCCAGAAAGGGGCGGCGCATGGCGTAGTTGTAATGCAAAAAGCGGCCTTGCGGGCCGCTCTTTGCATGCTTTGGATCGATCCGGCACCGTCAGATGCCAAGACCGGGGGGCAGCTCGATGCCGCCCAAGGCTCCGGAGAGTTTTTCGCGCATCAGATCCTGGGCCTTGCCGATGGCCTGCTGGGCCGCGGAGGCGACCAGCTGTTCAACGGTGGCCTTGTCCGCCTTGGTGCCGCCGCTGGAAAGTTGCTGCACCAGTTCGGGGGCGATTTCCACGCGTACCACTTCAATGCGGCCCGAGACGGTGACCTTCACGGCACCCCCGCCGGCTTCGCCGGTGATGTGGGTGCGGGCGAGTTCTTCCTGGACTTTCTCGGCGCGCTCCTTGAGTTTGCCGGCGTTGCCGAGAAGGGACATCATTTCTTTCATCTGGCTCATTTTGTCGAACATGGGTTTTCTCTTTGACGTGTTGAAGGGGAAATGGAAATCAGTCGTTGGGGTCGTCCGGGCCGGCATTGTCGCCGGAATCAACCGGGTTGGCGAGGGTTCCGGTGCCGTTTTTTTCTCCCAGCCACGGTTGCGCATCATAAACGGCCGCATCGGGGAATATTTCCAGCGTTTCGCGCATCAGGGACAGGGCCATCACTTGCCCGCGCGGAAAGCTGCCGATCATCGGTGCGGAGGGAGCCATCATGGCGGATTCGGCCGCCAGACGGGTTTCGAGGGTTGTTCCCAGCAAGGTGCCCAATTCGGTTGAAAGCGCGGCCATTTTGGTCCGGGCGGTGACCGCCATGGATGTTTTGCCGGGCAATGCCTCGATCCACAGGATGCCGGGATCAGGCTGGCTCTTGGCCAGGCGGAAGGAATCCATCCAGGCTGAAGAGGGGCGGGCGGCCACCGATTTCCACGCTTCCGCGGGGCTGGACACCCGGCCGGCGTGTGCGGGCGGCAGGGGGGGCGGACGCGCGGCGGCCGGGCGCACGGCGGCTTCGGGGGCGGCCTGCGGCACCGCCAAGGCGGGCGGCGGCAGGCGCGGCGGCGAACGCTCGGCCTCCGGCAGGGTGGTCACCACCACATCCTCAATGCTCAGTTTTTTTTTTAGGGACTCCGCTTGCACCGCCGCCCCTTGACGGGCGAGCAACACCGGCAAATCGGCCATTTTCTCGGCCAGTGCCAGCCGCACCACGGCGGCATCCAGCATGGCGCGGCTGGTGGTGGAATCCTTGGCCAGACGCTTGAGGTTTTCGCACAGGGTGATGGTGTAGACCAAGCCCGGGGCGTCGAAATGCTTGGCTTGCGCGGCCAGGGTTGCGCGGGTGGCTTCTGACGCTTCGATGATGGGGGAAGCCGCGCCGCAGGCGCAGGCGATCATGAGGTGGCGCAGCCGTTCGATCAGGGCGTCCACCAGTTGCTCCTGGGCAATGCCCGAGCGGAGCAAGCGGTCGGTGCTGTCAAGGGCGGCGGCGGCATCGCCTTTGGCGATGGCATCAATCAATTCGGCCACGCCCGTTTGCGGCGGCAGGCCCAGCATGTCCTCGAGCACCTGCAAGGTGACCGGTTTGGCGCCCGAGGCGATCAGGCGGTCCAAAAGCGAGAGCGAATCGCGCATCGAGCCGCCGCCCAGGGAAGCCACTTGGAACAGCACGTCCTCGTGGGCCTCGATGCCTTCCTTGGCGCACAGGTCGGCCAGGTGCTTTTTGACTTCGGCGGCCGGAATGCTGCGGAAATTGAACTTCTGGCAACGCGAGTGGATGGTGGCCGGAATCTTGTGCGGCTCGGTGGTGCACAGGATGAACTTCACATGGGCGGGGGGCTCCTCCATGGTCTTGAGCAGCGCGTTGAACGCGGCGGTCGAGAGCATGTGGACTTCGTCGATGATGTAGATCTTGTAGGGTGCGCCCGACACCGGCGACAGGCCCGCCTTGGCGATCAGTTCGCGGGCCTGGTCCACCGAGTTGTTGGAGGCGCCGTCAATCTCGATGACATTCAAATCGTCGCCGCGCATGATGGCTTCGGCCATGCGCTGCTGGATGTCCGGACTGGGGTATGTTTTGCCCTCGCCATGCGGGGTGCCCGGCAGGGTGTCGGGGGCGTTGAGGGCGCGCGCGAACAGGCGCGCCGAGGAGGTCTTGCCCACCCCGCGGGTGCCGGTGAACAGGTAGGCGTGCGCCAGGCGCCCGGAATGGATGGCCGACATCAGGGTCTTCGCCACCGCCGACTGGCCGACCAGTTCGCCGAAATCTTGGCTGCGGTATTTGCGGGCGAGGACGATGTAGGACATGGGTGGGGGATGATAGCATCCCGCCCATGCCTCCCCGCCCCCTCCTCATCCTCGGCTGCACCGCCTCCGGCAAAAGCGAACTGGCGGTCGGCCTGGCCGGGCGTTTGGGCGGCGAGGTGATTTCCGCCGATTCCATGCAGGTTTACAAATGCATGGACGCCGGCACCGCCAAACCCACGCCGGAGCAGCGCCGGCGCGTGCCGCACCATTTGGTGGACATCGTGGAGCCGACCGAAGCCTTTTCCACCGCAAACTGGGTCCGGCGGGCCGAGACCTTGATCCCGGCTTTGCAGGCGCAAAACAAAGTGCCGGTGCTGGTTGGCGGCACCAACCTGTATTTGAAGTCTCTTTTGGAGGGCCTGTTTGACGGCCCAGGCCAGGATCCGGCATTCCGCGCCGGGTTGGAGGGGGTGCCGACGCCGGAACTCCACCTGCGCCTCAAGGCCTGCGACCCGGCGGCGGGCGCCAAGATCGGCATCAATGACCGCCAGCGCATCATGCGGGCGCTGGAGGTTTTCCACCTGACCGGCACGCCTATTTCGGTGCTTCAGGCGCAATGGCAGGCCACCCCCAAGCCCTACCGTTTCGACCCGGTGCTGATCGGTTTGGAGTGGCCCACCGAGCAGATCAACGCCCGCATCAACCTGCGCGTCAAAGCCATGTTCCACCCCGAAAACGTGGATGAACAACTGGCTCGCGATGTCTGCATCGGCGGCGAAAGCCTGCCCAAAGAGGTGATGCGCCTGAATAGCCTGGGCTGCTTTGCGCCGTTGCGGGAGGGGAATGTGGACATGCCCAATTTGGCGCGCGAAGCCCTGGGCTACAAGCAGGTGCTGGCGGCCTTGAACGGCGGCGATCCCCTGATCCGTTCGATGGAGGATGCCTTTGAACGCACCCAGGCGCTGACCCGCCAGTACGCCAAGCAGCAGCGCACCTGGCTCAAGCGTTTTGCCGGGTTGCGCGCCATCGCCTGCGCCGGCAAAACCAAGGCCGAGATCCTGGGTGCGGCGTTGGCATTGGCGGGCGGTTGAGTCCGGCTTCCCGCGCAAAACGCCCGGCCGGGGCCGGGCGTTCAGGCTTGTCAGGATACCGGCCGCCGCATCAATTTAGCGGCGTTCCCACCGCTTCGGAATCCCCGGCGTAGTGGATGTGCAGGGTGTTGGTCGAACCGGCGCCGGCGACGCCGAAAGGGGTGCCCATGACCACGACGACCGGGTCGCCCTTGGTGAGGAACCCTTTGCCGATGAGGTAGGCATCGATGGTGCGCAGGAATTCGGTGGCATTTTCCGGGCGGTCGATCTGCACCGGACGCACGCCGTAGAGCATGCCGACCTGGCGCAGGGCCTGCCGGTTGCAGGAGAATGCAGTGATCGGAACCGGCAGGCGCAGTTGCGAAAGGTAGCGTGCGCCACCGCCGAACTCGGTCCACACCACGATGCGCTTGGCTTTGATGCTCTGGGCTGCGGCCTGCACGCCCATGGCCAGGGCTGCGGTGCGGTAGCGGCTGGTGATGGCCAGCTGTTCGGGGGTGGGCTGGCGGACCACGCCCAGGGCTGCGGTGAATTCCTCGGCGGCCAGGGCGGTGCGAGCCATGTAGCCGACGGTTTCCACCGGGAACTGGCCGACCGAGGTCTCGGCCGACAGCATGACGGCGTCGGCGCCGTCGAGCACGGCGTTGGCCACGTCCGACACTTCGGCGCGGGTCGGGCTGGCGGCGGAAATCATGGATTCAAGCATCTGGGTGGCCACGATCACGCTTTTGCCGTGGGCATGGGCGGCTGCCATGATGCGCTTTTGCAGCACCGGCACCTGTTCCAGGTCCATTTCAACCCCCAGGTCGCCGCGGGCGACCATGATGGCGTCGGCCGCCGCGCAGATGCTGCCCAGGGCGGTCAGGGCCTGCGGCACCTCCACCTTGGCCACCGTGCGCAGGCGGTTGACCTTTTCTTTGCCCGGGTCCGAACCGTCGATTTTGTTGATGAGGAACTTGAGGTCGTCAATGTCCTTGCCGCTGCGAACAAAGGACAGGGCCAGCCAATCCAAGTTGTTCTTGACCGACCAGGCGGTGCATTCGCGGTCCCAGTCGGTCATGGTCGGTATCGAAAGGCCGGTGTCGGGCAAATTGATGCCCTTGCGGCGCGAGACCTTGCCGGCGGCGGTGACCCGGCAGGTGAGGCAGCCGTTGTGCTTCTCTTCGACAATGGACTTGATGGCGCCGTCGGCGATGTAAAGCCGGTGGCCCAATTGGGCGTCGGCCACCACGGCGGGCTGGTTGGTGCCAAGCACCAGCAACCCCTTGTCGTTGCGGTGCGCGGCGCAGTCGTTGTTGGAAACGATGAAGCGGTCGCCGACATTGAGTTGGATGGCGCCTTCCGGCACGTCGCCCACGCGGACTTTGGGGCCGCACAGATCGCCCATGACCGCCAGGGGGATGCCGGCGATTTTTTCGGCTTCGCGTGCGGCGGCCAGGAATTTCGAGAAATCCTCGAAAGTACCGTGGGAAAAGTTCAGGCGGGCCACCCGCATGCCGCAGTGCATCATGCCGGCGATGATTTCAGGGGCGGCGGTGGCCGGGCCCAGAGTGGCGACGATTTTGGTGAGGGGCTGGGTCAGCGTGTTGGCTTGGGGGTACATAGGGGGGGTAGGGTATCTGTTTTTCATGTGCCGGCCGGTTTCCCCGCCGCAGATGTGGAAAGGGGTGCCGATTTGTCGCACAAATTTCAATGAAGGGGGTAAAAGAGGGGCGAATGGCGGATACACTTCACTCCCGCCTTTCTTGGCGCGGAGACTGTTGGCTGGGTTTCCTCGTACCAAATCCCTATTTATGGCAACCTATGCCATTGGTGATATCCACGGACAGCTCGGTGCGCTGCGCACCCTGCTGATCAAATTGGATCCCGAAAAAAACCGGATGGTTTTTTTGGGTGATTATGTGGATCGCGGCCCCGATTCGGCCGGTGTGCTTGACCTTTTGGTGCAGGTCGCCCAAGAGTGCCCCAAATGTGTTTTCCTGCGCGGCAACCATGAATGGATGATGACCCACGCCCGCGACGATGAGACGCAACTCAAATATTGGCGTGAAAGTTGCGGCGGTGATGCCACCCTCAAGTCCTATCCCGCGCCGTCGCTGGACGCAGTGCCACTGGCCCACTGGTTCTTCATGGATGACACCTGCCAGGACATGCTGGAAACCCAAAAAAACATCTATGTGCATGGCGGGGTGAACCCCGAGTTGCCGCTGCGCGAGCAATCCATGTACCAGTTGCACTGGCGGCGCCTGCACGAGGCAGGGCCCCACATTTCGGGCAAGCGGGTCATTTGCGGCCATACCCAGCAGAAATCCGGCATGCCCGTCAACATGGGGCACACGGTCTGCATCGACACCAAGGATTGGCTCACGGCATTCAATGTGAACGACAACACTTTCATGCAGTTCAGCGACATCGGCCAATGGCGCCCCCCCAAGCCGCTGCCGCCGGTGGTGCCGGTGCCGCCGCCCCCGGTCGATGCCAAAGCGACGCCGACCCGGATGCGGTTGCCCCAATGGGTGAACGATGAAGAATTGGATGCGCACGACGAGGCGCATTGAGAGTGCCCCGCCGGGCCGTCGCCATCATGGCCTGCCGTAAACCTCCACCTGCTTGAGCAGCAGGCAGTCCGGCGTGCCGGGTTTGGTTTCCAGCCGGATGAAGCGCGCTTTCTTGCCGGGGATGCGGGCGCCCGAGACGAATTCGCTCAGCGGCACTTCCCAGGTTTTTTCGGCCTTGTCGGCTTTCCACACCGGGGTCCAGGTTTGGCCGTCCACCGACACGCTGGCGGCCAGGGTGGCCATGCGCTGCGGGCTGGATTCGGCGTTGCGGATGAAAAGGCCGGTGGCGGTCACGGTCTTGCCCAGGTCCAGTTCGACAAAGGGCGCCGCTTCCGGCCCGGTGTGGAAGGCGAAGGGTTGCGGCTGCCTTTCGGCCACCAGCGAGGCCCCGCCATCCTGCGGCATCCACTGCGAGGTGGAGCTGGCCCTGACCTTGGCGCCGCGCGACACCACCCCGCCATAGGTGGCCGGATCGGCGGCAAACGCGCAGGCGAACGCGTCGGTTTCCAGCGCCGGCAGTCCGTCGAGGGAGCCATCCATTTCCAGTGCCACCACCAGGTCGCCCCGGATGGCGCCGGTGCCCGGCACCTTGAGCGACAGCTTGCCGCCGGCCTGCGTGAACGGCACCGCTTCGCCGCCGGCCAGCAGTTTGGCGGACACCACCTGCCGGCCGGGGATGGCCGGCAGCACCAGGTCGCCGGCCGGGCGGCTGAACAGGTGGATGTAGGCCATTTTCCCGTGGCGGGTGGCCCCGCCCCATGCGGCCGGCTTCCACGGCCCGCCGCGCGTGCCGTAGATAGCATCGCCATTCACTTTCAGCCATTCGCCGATTTCAAACAGGCGCTGCTTCTGACCTTCGTCAAACGCGCCGTCCCAGTGCGGCCCCCAGGACGACAGCAGGTTGCCGTTGCCCATCGCGGCGCCCGCGATCAGGTGCAGCACATGTTCGAAGGAATGGGCCGGCGCGCCGGTGTAGCACCAGGCGTCGCACAGCGGGATGCACGACTCCCACGGCCGCCAATCCTGAAAGGTGCCCAGGCGCCCCTCCGGCGTGTCGAAGTCGCCCGGCAGCGAGGCGCGGTTGTTGATGACGATGCCCGGCTGCAGCCCGCGGATCATGCGGGTCATGTTTTCGCTGTCCCACATTTCCTGGGTGAACATGCCATTCCACGACACCGCATCCCACCACCAAATGTCGATCTTGCCGTACTGGGTGCACAACTCGCGGATGACATTCTTCTGGTATTCCAGATACTTGGCGTGGCGCGGCCCCAGCGGGCTCTTTTCGCCGGGCTTGAGCGTCCAGTGGTTGCCGCTGACGGTCACCTTGTTCAGATCCACCGGCTGGTAATCCGGGTGGTACCACTCGCGCTGGGCAAAATAGAAGCCGACGGGCATCTTGGCCGCATGGCAGGCGTCCACCAGTTCCTTGAGGTAATCGCGGCCGAAGGGTGTATTGGTGACCTTGAAATCCGAGAAGGCGGTGTCCCACATGTGGAATCCCTCGTGGTGCTTGGTGGTCACCACGATGTACTTGAAACCGGCCTTTTGCGCGATCTCCACCCATTCCTTGGCGTTGAATTTTTCCAGCTTCATGTCCTTGGGCCAGGCGGTCCAGGCCTCGGCGCGCTTCTGTCCATTGGCCATGATGCCCGGCGAATCCGGCGCGTAGCGCGGGCTGATGCTGCCCCACGACAGGTCTTTGTTGGCCTTGGCGGTGATGCCGAAGTGGATGAACATGCCGTAGCGCCGGTCCTGCCAGGCCTCCATCGCTTTGGCATCGGCAAAGTTGGAGGCTTCCCACCGTTCCTTGGTGAAGTGCTCGTAAAGTTCGCCGCGCAGCTTGCCGTTGGGGAAGTCGTCGCGCACGGCGGATTGGGCCAGGGCGGGGGTGGAGAGGAGAAGGGCGGCGAAGAGGGGGAGGAGGTGTTTCATGGGAGGTTGGGTTCGTTGGAACATGTTCATTGGGCAAACAACTGGAATTCCCCGATCACCGGCACGGAGCTGGCGGGGTGTTTGAAGTCCAGAATACGCAACCTGAATTTTTGCGCTTGGGCGGGGGCGAACTTCAATTCTTTCTCCGCGCCGATACCGTCGCCTTCGGCCACGGTCTTCCACGCGCCATCGGCCTGCCGCGCTTCGATGACGAACTTGCCGACCAAGGGC
>CANIYR010000058.1 GCA_947471825.1 Phycisphaeraceae bacterium
CCATTCCGCACACGATTTTGGTCGCCCCGGGCGGCAAAATCATCTGGCGTCACAACGGCGCGCTGCGGCGCGAGGAGGCCTGCGCGGCGATTGTGGAGGCCTTGAAGCCCTATTACACGCCGTGAGGCAACCCGGCCGGAAGATGGGTGTTGCGGGAAGGCCGGCGGTTTTCGGCCGGATGGATGGCGCCCGGGCGGCCCCATCCGTCATAATGCCCGAATGACCTCCGCCACCTTTCTCTGCTCCGACCAAACCACCGAAGGCATCCGCGTGGGCGCCGCGGCGTTTTTCTTGGCGGCGCAATCCGAGCCGGAGGAGGGGCATTTCGCCTTCGGGTACCGCATCCTCATCAAGAACACCGGCTGCGCGCCGGCCACGCTGCGCACCCGCCATTGGGACATCGTGGATGCCGCCGGCCGCCATGAGGTCGTGGATGGCCCGGGCGTGGTCGGGCAGCAGCCACGGTTGGAGCCGGGGCAGGGCTTCACCTACCAGTCGTTCGCCCTGCTCAAGACCGAGTGGGGGACGATGGAGGGTCATTACACTTTCGAGCGCGACGACGGCGCGACCTTCCAGGCGCCCGTCGCCCGGTTTTACCTGGTGCCGCAGCAAAAGGCGTGAGACGGAAAAGCCATGAAAAAAGGCCGCGCAAGCGCGGCCTTTTCCAATCGACCGGTTTTCACGGGCGTTTATTTCACATAGCCGGCGACGCGGTACTGGCCCGGCACGCGGAAGCCCTTGACCGGCAGCTCCGCCTTGCCCGACGCCAGCTTGTCGGTGCCGATGCGGAACTTGGAATCCACCAGCTTGTCCCACTTGAGGAACTGGCCGGAGTAGCAGGATTCGCGGCCCATCACGGTGGCGAACGAGGATTCGGCCACCAAAACGGTGCTGTTGATCGGCTTGCCGGCGCGGATGGCGGCGATGTTTTCGGTGTGCTCGGTCTGGTAGCCGTTGTTGCCCGGGCCGGTGTAGCGCCAGAACGGCTTGTTTTCGCCATGCTTGAAGATCATGTGGCCTTCGCACACGGCGTAGCCCTTGGTGCCGACGATGCGCTGCTCGACCTTGTTGTCGCCGCCGCCGAACTGGCGGCTGTAGTGGGCGATCTGGATCTCGTTGCCCTGCGGATTTTTGACCGTGTAGTCCACGGCGAAGGTGTCGAAGTTGTCGCCCACGCCCGAGCGCAGCGGTTCCTGGTGGATGCCGCTGCCGTTGGCCTTGGTGGGGTGGTTCTTGAGCGCCCACAGCACGATGTCGAGGCAATGGACGGACTGCTCGGTGATGCTGTCGCCCGACAGCCAGCCGAAGCTGAGCCAGTTGCGCAGCTGGTAATCCATGTCGTCCTGGGTCCAATCCTTGCGCACGCCGTAGCCCTTGGTGACCCAGGGGACCGAGCCGTTCCAGTACGACTCGGCGCCGATGATCTCGCCGATGGCGCCCTCGTCAATCTGCTTGATGAGTTCGCGGTAGGCGTAGGAGGAGCGGCGCTGCAGGCCGCAGGCCACGGCCAAGCCCTTTTTCTCGGCGATCTTGCCGGATTCGAGCACATGGCTGTAGGTGTAGGCGTCCACGCAGACGGGTTTCTCGACGAAGGAGTGCTTGCCGTTGTCCACCGCGGTGCGCAGGGTCAGGTAGCGCAGGCCGGGGGGGGTGGTCTGCACGACCAAATCCACCTCCGGGTGCGAGCAGACTTTCTGGATGGCGTCGTAGCCGACGAACTTGTTCTCGGGCTTGACGGCGAACTTGCCCTTGGCTTCCCAGCCCTTGAGCGAGTTGTAGGCGCTGTTCAGCGGGGCCTGGTCGATGTCGCCCAGCACCGTCACCACCACGTTGTCGCTGCCCGAGAGCAGGTCGCCGACCGCGCCGGTGCCGCGCCCGCCGCAACCGATCAGGCCGATGCGGATGGGTTTGTCGCCCTCGCCCAGGGCGTTGCCGGCGATGAAGCCCATGTTGGCGATGGCGGCGGCGGAGGCAAGAGAACCGGTGGCTTTGAAGGGGAGGCTCATGGGGACCTTGGGAGGAGGAAGGAAGAAGCGTGTTGTCGCGCGTGGGCGCGTGCCGGTCAAGGACGCCGGGAGGGCGGCGATATTACAAGCCGCCCCGGCTTTTTCATATCCCTTTTTCATATTTTCAGGCTTTTGTCGTACTTCTTTTGCCTTGCGCTTTGCCTTTGGACGATGCGTGCTCGGCCTCTTCTTCCTCGCCGTCGCCCCGGCTCTGCACGGCGAAACCCAGGGCCGTCACCGCCAGAAAGACCAGCAGGATCGCCCGCGGCGTTTCCGGCAGGTGGCTGGCCGCCTCCGGCAGGTGCTGCTCCATCAGGATGCGCACCGCCACCAGCCCCACGCCGGCCCCGGCGGCGGCCGTTTGCAGCGCCGCCGCCCGCATCGGCACCGCCAGCCCAAGGCCCAACCCCAGGATGGCGCCGATCCCCATGGCCAGGTGGAGCACATGCCTGCCCTGCTCGGGTTTTTCATCCCACCATTGGTGCATGGCGGTTTCGTTGTCGCGCCAGACCTCGCGCATGACTTGCTCCGGCGGGGCTTGGTCTGAGGGATTGGCAGCCAGCGCCACCTGCTCGGCGGTGGGTTGCCGCAAGGGCGGCAGTGGCGGCCCCTGCCAGATCACCACCATGGCCGACACCAAGAGACCCATGAAAAACAGCGTGGAAAAGCCCATCCACAGCCGGAATAAAAGCGAAGCGAGCAAACATGCCGTGCCGGCGGCCAGCGCCCCGGCCAGCCACACCTGCCACTCGGCCAAGTGCGCCGCCCGCCCGAGCCCCATGGCAAACGCCCCGGCCCCCAGCACGGCCGAAACGATGAAGCCGAATTGGGCGAGTTGGTTGCCCCAGATGATGAGGACGATGCTGACGACCAAAAGCAGACAGGCAACGGTGGACAGGAGCGGCATGGGGGATTATCGGGAAGGCGGGCCGGCGGTGGGTAGAAATCCAGGGCGCGCTGTCCGCCGCTTGCTCACCTTGCGGATTTTCAGCCCGCCTTCATCTCCGCCCTTGACCCGTCGCGCCCGGCCATTGGCCTGGCGCGACCCTTTCGCAAAGCCTGCACCTAAATCGCAAGTTATTTTTTATAAATAATTTAAGATTTAGGTACAGGCTTTGCGACGCCTTTTCACCGACTCCCGTAATCCCCCACCCCAAATCCCGTCTTTCCCCGGTTCCCCACCCATCCCCTCGCCCCCGGCCGCTCATGCTCCACCCCATCCTCCGCTCCAGCGCCCTGGCCTTGCTTGCCATCCTCGCCCTCCACGGCAACGCCGCCCGGGCCGACAACATCCGGCAGGCCCCGACGCACAAGGATGTGGCTTACGACCGGCAACATGGCAGCCAAAAGTTGGATGTCTATCTGGCCAAGTCCGACAAGCCGGTGCCGGTCATGGTGTTCTTCCATGGCGGCGGTTGGAGCGGGGGTTCCAAGGCCTATGTGCCGTCCTGGCTCATGAAGGGCGTGCGCGAGGGTGCGTTTTCGGTGGTGTCGGTCGAATACCGTTTCACCCAGGTCGCCATCCATCCGGCGCAGGCCAATGACTGCATGCGGGCCGTCCAGTTCGTGCGGGCCAATGCGGCGAAGTGGAACATCGATCCCAAGCGCGTGGGCGTGACCGGCAGCTCGGCTGGCGCGCACCTGGCCATGTGGGTCGGCCTGCACGATGACGCCGCCGATGCGGCGGCGCAGGATCCGATCCAAAAGGAATCCTCCCGCGTCGCCTGCGTGGTGGATTTCGCCGGGTCGACCGATTGGTCGCTGCTTGCCGAACTGCCCCACGGGCATCCGGGTTACCGCCAAGCGATCGGCTACCCGCCCGGCACGCCGGCCAAGGACATGGATGCCAAGGCCAAGGCGGACGTTTCACCCATCACTTTTGCCTCGGCCGGCGACCCGCCGGTCATGCTGATCCACGGTGACAAGGACGATGTCGTGCCGTTCAAACACGCCGAGAACATGGTTGCGCGCCTGAAAGCCGTCGGTGTCCGCGCGGATTTGGTGACCATCCACGGCGCCGGGCACGGCGTCGCCGGCGCGGAGGATCCCGAGGGGGTCAAGCGGGCCACCGCCTTTGTGCATGAGTTGCTGCTGGGCGAGCGGCCGTGAATGCCTGCGCATGCGCATATGAACAACGCCCCTTCGCAGGGGCGTTTTCCTTGGTTTTTCATGTTCCATGCCAACTCACTTCACCGCCGCCACCTGCTCGATTTCACTGCGCATCCGCTGCGCCTTGTCCATGTCTTTCGTGCTCGGGCTCTGGCCGCTTTCGATCATGGTGCGGAAGCAGTCGAACAGGTAGCGCGAGTCGTGCGGGCCGGGCGAGGCTTCGGGGTGGTACTGGATCGCGAACACCGGCAGGGTCTTGTGGCGGAAGCCGGCCACCGTGTCGTCGTTGAGGTTGATGTGGGTCACTTCGCCGCCGACGGCCTCCAGCGAGGCGCGTTCGACCGCAAAGCCGTGGTTCTGGCTGGTGATTTCCACCTTGCCGGTGCCCAGGTTCTGGATCGGGTGGTTGCCGCCGCGGTGGCCGAACTTGAGTTTGTAGGTCTTGGCGCCCAAGGCCAGCGACAGCAACTGGTGGCCCAGGCAAATGCCGAAGGTCGGCAGCGGCTTTTGGGCGCCAAGCAGGGTGCGCAGGTTGAATATGGTCGCTTCCACCGCCGCCGGGTCGCCGGGGCCGTTGGAAATGAAGATGCCGTCGGGCTTGCCGGCCAGGATTTGCTCCGGCGTCGCGTCCCAGGGCAGGACCGTGACTTCAAAACCCTGGTCGGTCAGGTTGCGCAGGATGTTGTGCTTGGCGCCGCAATCGAGGGCCACCACCTTGTAGGTCTTGCCATTGTTCTTGGCGTGCCCGTGCAAGGGGGCCCAGTCACCCAGGTTCTCGCCCCAGCCGCAGGGCGCGTCGCAGGCGACGCCGGCGGCCAGGTTGCGGCCGTTGAGCGAGGGCTCGGCCTTGGCGGCGGCGACCAACTCGGCATCGGTCTTTTTGGCGTCGGTGCAGATGACACCCTGCATGGCGCCGGTCACCCGCAGGCGGCGGGTCAGGGCCCGGGTGTCGATGCCGGTCAGGCCGACCACGCCGTTTTCCTTGAGCCAGGTGGAGAGCGTCTTTTCGGCGCGGAAATTGGACACCCGGTTGGAGAGCTCGCGCACGATGAAGCCGCGGGCGTGGATGCCCTTGGACTCCATGTCATCCTTGGCGATGCCGTAATTGCCGATGAGCGGGCAGGTCATGGTGATGATCTGCCCGGCGTAGGACGGATCGGTCAGGATTTCCTGGTAGCCCGACATCGAGGTGTTGAAGCAGACTTCGCCGCCGACGACCCGGGGGGAGGTGTCGCCGAAGGCCAGCCCTTCAAAAACAGACCCGTCCTCGAGGGCGAGACGGGCGGGCACAAAAACGGGTTTTTCGGTGAGGTGGGGGTTGGGCATGTCGGGGGGTAATTCTAATGGATTTCGGATGCTGAAAAACCTTGGGGAAAACCGGGTTTTTGCCGCCGGGAGGCCGTGCAAGCAGGATTTTGTTTTCATTCATCCCCGCCCTCCTCCAAACGCCGATAATCCCCCTTTCAACGCCCCGCCCACTTTCCAAAACGACATGCGCTCTTTACGCCTGATGCTGCTGGCCACCCTGGCCTTGGTTGTGGCCGCCGATTTCTGCCTGTGGAGCGCCCCCTCCGGCTGGTGTTGGAGCGCCCTTTTGGCCGGCCTGACGGCGGCGGTGGTTTGGCGCTTCCGGCCGGCATTGCGGCAGGCATCCGGGGGTTGGATGCTGGCGCTGGTGCTGGGGGCCGAAGTGGCGATGTTCCTGGAGCCGGGCTGGCTGGCCGGCGGCTTGGCTTTGCTGGGGCTGTCGGCTTTGGCGCAGATGGCGCGGCCGGCGCCGCTGGTTAGCCCCTTTGTGTGGCTGCGCGGGTTGCTTTTGGGCCTGACCGTCCAAGGTTTCCACTGGATGCGGGATGTGGTTCATGCCCGCCGCGCCCGGCGGCGGCGGGCGCAGGGGGGTGGCGGCGGCCTCAATCTGAAAAAACTGTTCATGCACTGGGGTTTGCCGGTCTTGGGCACCCTGGTTTTCGCCCGCCTGTTCGCTTTGGCGAGCCCTGTGTGGGAGGATTGGCTGCATCAGGCGTGGGAGGCGGTGACCGAGATTTTCACCTTCAAATTCCCGGAATGGCTGACCTTGGGCCGCCTGTTTTTCTGGCTGGTTGGGGCGGCTTTTGTGTGGGGTTTCTGGCGTTCGCGCATGGTGGTGCGCGCGCCGGCCCGGCTGGTGCAGGCCGCGCCGCCTTGGGCGCTTTCCAGCGGGCTTGTGGTGCGGTGCCTCGGCATGTTTTGCGCCCTGTTCGCCGTGCAATTGCTGCTCGACAGCCGCTACCTGCTCTTGGGGGCGGCATTGCCCAAGGGCATGAACCATGCCGAATACGCCCACCGCGGCGCCTACCCCCTGATGGTCACCGCCTTGCTGGCCGGGGCGTTCACCTTGCTCGCCTTCCGATCCGGCGGTCCGGCCCGCCACAGTCCGTGGGCGCGGCGGCTCATCGGGCTGTTCATCGCCCAGAACATCCTGCTGCTGTTGTCGGCGGCCTGGCGCCTGTTCCTGTACATGGATGCCTTCGGCCTCACCCGCTGGCGCCTGGCCGCCACGGTGTGGATGCTTTTGGTCGGCGGCGGGCTGGCCCTCATCCTGCTGCATGTTTTTTTGCACAAAGACACGCTGTGGCTGCGCTGGCGGGTGCTGCTCATGACCTTGCCGACGCTCCTGGCCTGCGCCTTGTTCCCCGTCGACCGGTTGATTTGCGCTTGGAACGCCGAAAAACCCGAAGTGATGGCCTTTAATGTGAATTACATGGAGTCTTTGGGGGTGGAGGCCATCCCGGGCCTGCGCCGGGCCGAAACCGTGCTGCGGGAAAGGAACCTGCCGGCCGACCGCCAGACCGCCGATCAGGTGCGGGATGCGCGGATTCGTTTGGAAAATGAACTTTATGCCCTGCGCCAGGATCCCCGCGGGTGGACCCCGCGCCGGGCCCTTTTGGATTTGCCGGCGGATTTCAAGCCGGAAGAAGCAGGCCCGTACCGTTGGAATTTGGGCGGTGTTTGGAGCACCAAGCCGCATGACCGCCGTTTGCGCGAGGATTATTAAAACGGCGGCCGTCCGCCGCGAACCGGCGCCTGCCCAACCCCCTTCCATCCCGTAAACTTCCCCACTTACCCGCTTATCCCCGCTTTCCCGTTTTCCCTCCCATGCCCACTCTCAAGATTGACGGCAAGCCCTGCGCCTTTGAAGGCAAGAAATCCATCCTCCAGGTTGCCCTGGACCATGGCATCGAGATTCCGCATTATTGCTACCACCCGGGCATGTCGGTGGTTGCCTCCTGCCGCATCTGCCTGATGGAGATGGCCACGCCCGACCCCAAGACCGGCGTTTTGAACCATGTGCCCAAGCTGGTGCCGGCCTGCCAGACCCCTGCCAGCGACGGCGCCGAGGTGTACCTCAAGACCCCCAAGGTCATCGGCAGCCAGAAGGCGGTGATGGAGCAGTTGCTCATCAACCACCCGCTTGACTGCCCGGTGTGCGACCAGGCCGGCGAGTGCTCGCTGCAGGATTATTCCTACCGCTACGGCAACGCCGACAGCCGCTTCGAGGAAGCCAAGAACAAGAAGCCCAAGAAGGACATCGGCGAGCATGTGCTGCTGTATTCGGACCGCTGCATCATGTGCTCGCGCTGCGTGCGCTTCACCCGCGAGGTGACGGGCACCCATGAACTGGGCATTTTCGGCCGCGGCTCCAATGAGCAGGTGGATGTGGCCCCCGGCCAGCCCCTCAACAACCCGCTGTCGGGCAACGTGGTCGACATCTGCCCGGTCGGCGCGCTCTTGGACAAGGACTTTCTGATGACCATGCGGGTGTGGAACCTGCAGAAAACGCCGTCGATCGACGGCATCACGGCCAGCGGCGACAACCTGTCGGTCGAAACCAACGAGGGCCGCGTCTACCGCATCAAGCCGCGCACCAACCTGGATGTCAACAAGTGGTGGACCTCCGACGAGATCCGCTACGGATGGAAATTCGTCCACAGCGAAGACCGCCTGCGCGAACCGTCGGTGCTGCTCAATGCGGCCGATGCCATCGAGCCGCGCGGACCGGTCGATTGGGCCGAGGCCTACGCCGGGGCGCTGGAGGGTTTGCGCCGCGGGACGGAAGGCGGCCGCTTGGGGCTGGTCGTCAGTCCGATGCTCTCCTGTGAAGAAGCCCATCTGCTCGGCCGTTTGGCGCTGGCCCTGGATCCCCAGGCCGTCTTGGCCGTCGGTCCGGTGCCGTTTTCCGGCCAGGACAAAACCTTCCCCGGGGGTTACACGATTTGCGCCGAAAAAGCCCCCAACGCCCGCGGTGTGCGCCGCGCTTTGGAAGCCCTCGGCCGCCCGGTCTTGGCCTTCGACGCCTTCTTGGCGCAGGCAGCCGGCATTAAGGCGCTGATTCTGACCGGCAATTACCCCAGCCCATGGGCCACCGCCCAGGTGGCGGCGTTGGTCGCCGGTCGCTTCACCGTGCTGCTCGACACCCTGCCCTCGGCCGCTTCGGCGGCCGCCAACATCGTGCTGCCGACCGCTTCGTGGCTTGAAAAGGCCGGCTGCTTCGAGAATGCCAAAAACCGCATCCAGTCCTTCGGGGCGGCCATCCCCGCCTTGGAAATGACCCGTGCGGAAGGCCAGGTGGCCCTGGATCTCCTGGCTTTGGCCGGTGCGGCCCGCCGCGAAATCTTCAACGCGGACAAGGTGCGCGAAGCCATGGGCGGCGTGTTTGTGGAGGAAATCAAACATCCGGCACCCGAAGATGTCCGCATGAGTGAAGTGGAATACGTGACGCTGTGAAAAAGAAGATCCGCATGTAATGACCAGAAGAAGGCGGGCGTCATTCCACCCCGCCTTCTTCCTTTTGAAAGCCCCCCATGTCTCATGCCACCCGTCGTCCGCTGTTTGCCATGCTGCTGCTGTCTTCCCTGGCGGCTCCCGTGCTGGCGGCGCCCACGCAGCCGCCCGAGGTGATCGCCGGCTCCGGTCGCTACGAGGTGGCCCCGGCCGCATCCATCGGCTGGCGGCCCAAGGCGTATGCCGGGCAGGTGACGGTCGAGGATGTCGCCGCCCGCGACGGACTGGCGGTGGCCGGCCAGAAACTGGCATCCCTGACTTTGGATGATCTGGATGACGCCTTGGCCGACGCCAGGCGCACGGCGGCGCAGGCGGCGCGCTTGGTGACACAGCAGGAGGAGGATCTGCGCGCGCTGGGCCCGGCCCAGGACATCGCGCTGCAAAGGGCCAGGAGCGAGCTGGCCGCCGCCCGCGAGCGCGCCGCCTACTGGCTGGCCCAGGACCGGGCCGACACCGTTCAGAAAGCCAAGGACGAACTGGCGGCGGCCGATGCCCGCGTCAAGGAGGACCGCGAGGAATTGCGCCAGTTGGAGCAGATGTACAAAGAGGCGCGCATCGACAGCTCCACCCAGGATCTGGTGGTCGGCCGCGAGCGCCGCAAACTGCGCCTGTCGGAAACCGCGCTGGAAGTCAGCCGCCGCCGCCACCAGCATTACATGACGGTGGAGTTGCCGCAGTTTGACACGACCGTGGCCCTGGCCGCCGACGAGGCGCAGG
>CANIYR010000059.1 GCA_947471825.1 Phycisphaeraceae bacterium
CCATTCGCCCTTTCTCACATCCAAATCCACGCCGCGCAGGATGTCGAGCGTGTGGCCGGCCTCGCGGAAACGGCGCACCACGGCGCGCACCTGCAGGATGGGGGGGGCGTTTGTGTCGGGGGTTGGATCACTCATGGCGCATGGCCTCCACCGGGTTTTTGCTGGCGGCCAGCACGGCCGGCACCAGGGCGCCCATCACGCTGGCAACAACGGCGAAGACCGCGACCCAGCGCGCTTCCAGCCAATTGACGGTGTCGGGCACCTTATCGAAGTAGTAGTAGCGCGGATCCCAGATGGGGCAGGCGTACCGTTCATCGAGGCGCATCAGCCACTCCGGCCGGTGCGCGCCGATGTCGGTGAAACCGAAGAAAAGGATGGCGCTCCCGGCCAGCAGGGTGACAAGGAAAGCCGCCAGACCGCGCTCGAAGCCGGCGCCTTCGCGGCGCCCGCTGAGGAAGGCCGCCACCGTCGCGGCCACCACCGTGGCCGCCAAAAGCGCATTGCACAGGATGCCGGTCACCACGTTGTAGCCCAGCAGGTGCTCCAGATTATTGAGGTGGGTGACCACGAAATAGGCCAGGCCCACGCCCAGGGCCGATCCGATCACCCCGATCACCAGCCCGTAGCGCACGAACAGGGACAGGATGCCGTATTGCGACGCACCGATGGAGCGCAGGATGCCGATGTCGCGGGTCTTTTCCAGCACGATCATGTAGAAGGTGATGCCGACCATCATGACCGCGACCATGCCGATGACCGCGAACAAAAAGGTCATCATGCCCTTTTCGCTCTTGACCGCGTTGAGCAGGCCGCGGATGAAGGGGATGCGGTCCCACGGGGTGACATCGGCGTAGGCGTCCAGGTTGCAGTCTGGGTGCCGGTCGCAGATACGCTGCACGGCGCGCTCGGCGGCCATACGCACCTCGTCCAGGGGAACGCCGGGACGGCCTGCAATCAGCACCTGGGTGCAGCGCGCGGGCTTGATTTTCGGCGCGCCGCCTTGGCCGGTGACCGGGTCGAACTCCGCGGCGGTTTCCCGCTCCGACATTTCCAACTGCTGCTGCAGCCAATCGAAGGGCACATAAATGCGGCTTTTGTCGTACTCGTAAAAACCGCTTTTCAATTCATTGACCACCGGCAGCGCGCGCTTTTTGGGTTCGTAGGCGCCGGATTGGCCGCGGTCGCCCAGCGGAACCAGGGTGAGTTCGATGGTGCCGCCCACATAGGCGTTGGACGGGCTGTATTGTCCGTGTTCGTCGCGGTAGTGGCGGGGGTTCACCTCCACGCCCAGCATGGCGGCGGGGATGGTTTTGCCGGGGGTGCGGTCGCCGATGAGCGAGGCCGGCAGGCTGAGGCTTTTGCCGGCTTTCTGGAGGTCGAAGGAGGACCACAGTGCACGGCTCTCGGGATCGCCCATCTGGTTGGCAATGTCTTCGGATTTCCACATCGGCTCGAATTTGAGAACATCGCCGATGCTGCCGCCCTCCACCCCGACCACCTGATAGAAGCCGGATTTGCCCGGCATGTTGAGCATGGCCAGGCATTCGATGACCGGGGTGGCGCGGGCCACGGCCGGGTCTTTGCCCAGTTCTTCGGTCAGTTCGCGGTAATGCGCGAAGCCGCCGGTGGGCCGGTTGATTTCCACGTTGCCGATGACCACGTCGCCGGTCAGTTTGTGGGCGCTGCCGCGCATGAGATCGAGAAATCCGCCCATCACGCTCATCACGATGATGACCATGGCGGTACACAGCGTGACCGCCAGCGCCGCAAACAGCGGGATCATGCGCCGGCGCAGGTAGTGGGAGATGAGGAGGAGTTGGTACATTTATTGCGGCCGCATCAAGGGGAACAGGATCACATCGCGGATCGACTTGTTGCCGGTCAGCAGCATGACCAGCCGGTCCATGCCGATGCCCAGGCCCCCGGCCGGCGGCATGCCCACCCGCAGGGCCTCCAGGAAGTCCTCGTCCACATTGCGGAAGGTGGCTGCCTCGTCGTCCTGGCCCTGCACCTGCTCGCGGAAGTTGGCTTCCTGCACCTCGGGGTCGTTGAGTTCGGTGTAGGCGTTGCCGAGTTCCATCTTGGCCACGTACAGTTCGAAGCGCTCGGCGATGTGCTCCTCTCCGGGCTTGCGCTTGGTGAGCGGGCACAGGCTTGCGGGGTAGTCGATGACGAAGGTCGGCTGGATCAGGTGCTGCTCGACCGTGGCTTCCCACACTTCCGACACGATGAGGTCGTGGGCCTTGCCGGCGGTCTTGAAACCGAGCGCATCGGCGCGGACCTTCAATTTTTCGGCATCGGTGGCCGGGAAGCCGTTGTGCTCTTGGAACAGGTCGTAATACTTGGCGCGGCGGAAGGTGGAGTAATCAATCTCAATGTCGCCGAATGGCAGTTTGAGGCCGCCGCAGACCGTCTGCGCCAGGTACTGGAACAGTTGCTCGGCATGGTCCATCACCGTGTACAGGTCGCCATAGGCCTCGTAGAGTTCCAGCATGGTGAACTCGGGGTTGTGGCGCTGAGACACCCCCTCGTTGCGGAAATTGCGGTTGATCTCGAACACCTTGGGCATGCCGCCGACAAGCAGGCGCTTCAGGTACAACTCGGGGGCGATGCGCAGGAACAGGTCGATGTCCAGCGCGTTCATGTGGGTGACAAAGGGGCGCGCCGCGGCCCCGCCCGGGATGCTCTGCATCATCGGCGTTTCCACTTCGATGAAGCCGCGCGTCTCCAGGAAGTCGCGGGTGGACTTCAGGATGCGCGAACGCTTGAGCATGGTGTCCATGACCTCCGGGTTGGCGTAGAGGTCCATGTAGCGCTTGCGGTAGCGCGTCTCATGGTCGGTCAGGCCGGACCACTTGCCCGGCGGCAGGGCCAGGCTCTTGGTCTCGAACACGAAGGCGTCCGGGCCGCCGGCCCACAGGGTCAGTTCGCCGGTGTTGGTGGTGCCAAGCGCGCCCTCGCAGGCGACCAGGTCGCCGTAGTCGGTCATCTTGGCCAGGTCAAAGGCCAGCTTACTGACGGCTTTTTTTGAGACGCCCACCTGGATGTCGCCCGACACATCGCGCAGCACCAGGAAAATCAGGTTCCCCATCACCCGCTGCTGCATCACGCGGCCGGCGACCTTGCGCACCGGGCGGCTGTCGGCAATGATGGCCGCCGGCGCATCGGGGGCCGGCGGGTTGGCCTTGGCCGCTTCGCGGGCGGCCGCCTCGGTCGTTTTGTAGTTCGTGTCGGCCACCGGGTCGAGCGCGGCACGGGCTTCCGCGATGGGGCACAGGCCGTTGGTCCGCGCGCCGTAGGGGTCGAGCTTGAACTCGTCGCGGATCTTCGCCAGTTTCTTTCGGCGTTCCTCCAGCAGCTGCCCGGTGGTGGGCTCGGGCTTGGCGGGGGCTTCCTTGGCGGGAAATTCCTTGGTGATTTCGGGCTTCTCTTGCGCGGGGGTGGGGTTGGACATGGGAGGGGTAAGGTAACAAGAAAAAACCCGCCATCCGGCGGGTTTTTTGGAATGAATCGAAAGGGGCCTTAGTTGGCGGCAGCCGGCGCAGCCACGGCCGCTTCGAGGCCGCGGCGCTTGTCGCGCAGGCGGCGGCTCTTGCCGACGCGGTCGCGCAGGAAGTAGAGCTTGGCGCGGCGGGCATCGCCTTCGCGGATCACTTCAACCTTGACCACGCGGGGGCTGTGGATGGGGAACGAACGCTCGACGCCTTCGTTGGTCGAGGTGATGCGGCGCACGGTGAACATGCGGGTCACGCCGGCGCCCTGCTCCTTGAGCACCACGCCGGAGAACACCTGGATGCGCTCCTTGACGCCTTCCACGATCTTCACATGGACATCCACGTTGTCGCCAACGGAGAACTTGGGGGCTTGCGGCTTGCGGTAGGCGGCTTCGACAGCGGCGATGATTTGTTGGCTCATGGTCAAACTCGGGGTCGGGTTCCGCGTGAACGGAACAAAGTTTAAGAAACAGGGCCGAGCAGTATAGGGGAGGGAAAAGGATTTGTCGAGTTCCATCCCGCCGGCTTGAAACCGGTTCATTTCGCGGCGTCGGTCGGGGTGGGGGGCGTTTCCGGGGTGCCGGTCACCTCCGGCAGGTGCGAATCCTTCAAACGCAGGGCCTTTTCGCCCTTCTTGCGGGCCCAGATGTTGATGAATTCCACCCCCAGCGAGAACACCATGGCGGTGTAAATCACTCCCTTGCTGATGTTATGGTGGTGGATGACCTGCTTGCCGTCGGCATCGAACACCGCTTCAAATGGCAACCCCTCGGCGATGATGGCCACCCCCACCAAGATGAGGAAGGCCAGCGCCAGCACCTTGACGGTCGGGTTTTTTTCAATGAAGCCGGCCACGGGCTTGGCAAAAAAGGCCATGACGGCCGCCGACATCACGACCGCGGTGATCATGATCGGCAGGTTGTTGGACATGCCGACGGCGGTGATCACCGAGTCGAGCGAGAAAATGATGTCCACCAGCATGATCTGCACGATGACCCCGGCAAACACATTGGCGGCTTTGCCCGGTTTGGCGCCGCCGGTGCCGTGCCCGCCGGCTTCCTGCATGTGGTGGTGGATTTCCTTGGTGGATTTCCAGATCAGGAAGAAGCCGCCGCCGGTCAGGATCAAATCCTTCCATGACAGCAATCCCAAGTGCAATTGCCCGTGGATGAGTTCCGGCCAAGCGCCGTTGATGGGGTCTTTGGCCTTCATCAAAAGCGAAATGCAGAACAGCAGGCCGATGCGGGTGGCCACCGCGCAAATGATGCCCACCCGCTGGGCCAGCAGGCGCTTTTCAGGCGGCAGTTTGTTGGAAAGCAGCGCGATGACGATGACATTGTCAATGCCCAGAACGATTTCCAGGGCGGCCAGCGTGAGCAGCGCCAGCATGCCGGATAAGGAGAAAAAAGCGATGTCGGCGGACGGACCGTGGCCGGCGGAGGCAAGGGTGAGCAGGGTGTTCATAAGGGCCGGATTGTAATCCACCTGTTTTTGTGCAAAAAACCATGTTGTTCCCGCAAGGCATGTTCCCCTGCCCAAACGATTTCCGCCGCGGCCCTAGAATGGCCTGCATGGCGCAAAAAAGTGAAAATCTGAAGGTGATCGCCGTCCGCTGCGCGGCGTTTGCCGCCGTGCTGCGCATTTACCGGGCCACGGCCGCCCGCAGCCCGCACCAGGATGTGAAAAAGTATTACACCAACATCGCCGATGCCGGCGACCGGCTGATCCTGGCCATGCAGGAGGACGACACCCAGCGGATGAAACTGATCATCCTCGACTTCATCCGCATGCGCGATGGCAACAACTTCACCCAGCCGCCGGAATTCCGCCTGCTCAACGAGAAATTCCTGGAAGTGCGCCGCCTGATCCAGGACCAGAAGGCCGGCCCCTCCAACGCCCCCAAGCGCCGGCGCTGAATTGCACCGGACCGGAAGCGGACGCCGCTTTTCAAATCCCGTCGCCTGGGTTGTCCTCCGCCTTGGGCTTGAGGATGAATGAGAGCCCGATCGCCCCGCCCAAGAGCGCGCCGACCACCGTCAGCGAAAGCCAGTCCGGGAAGTGCAGGTTGCCCCAGGCAAAATCGCCGGCGCCGAGTTTTTTCAGCAGTTGCGCCGCATGTTCCGGACCGGTTTGCAGCATCAGTTTGACGCCGATGAAGAGCAGGATTAGCACCAAAGCCGGCTTCAAATAATGGAACAATTTGACCATTGCCGCCAGGCAGAAGTACAGCGCGCGCAGCCCCAAAACGGCGAAGATGTTGCTGGTCAGCACGATGAAGGGGTCGTGGGTCACGCCGAATACCGCCGGGATGGAATCCAGCGCGAAAATCAAATCGGTGAACTCCACTGCCGCCAGTGTCAAAAGCAGCGGGGTGGCCATTTGCCGGCCATTTTCCACGGTGAAAAACTTGGATCCGTCAAAACCCTTGGATACCGGCAGAAAACGCCGCGCCAGACGCACCGCCGGGTTTTGCAAGGGGTCGCCGTCCTCCCCCTCCTTGGCCAATTGCATCTTGATCGCCGTGAACACCAAAAAGGCGCCAAACAGAACCAGGATCCAGTCAAAGCGGTGAACCAGTTCCGCGCCCACGCCGATGAGCAGGCCGCGCAGCAGGACCGCGCCCACAATGCCCCAGAACAGCGTGCGATGCTGGAAAGCGCGCGGCACGCCAAAAGAAGTGAACAGCACCGAGATGATGAACACATTGTCCATTGACAGCGATTTTTCCAGCAGGTAGCCGGTGACGAATTGCTGGAAAGCGGTGGCGCCGGACACGTCCCTCGCCGCGCCGCCCAACTGCGGCACCTGGAGCCCCAGGTCCAGCCAATGGTTCTCGTAGGCGAAGAACACGAACACGGCGAACAGCCCCGCCATGGCAATCCACACCACCGTCCAGCCCATGGCGGAAGCCAGCGACTCCTCCTTGGCTTTGCGGTGGAATACGCCCAAGTCCAGGGCCAGCATGGCCGAGACCAAGGCGAGGAAGCTGCCGTAGGCAAGCAAGGTGGGGAGGGTGGGCATAGGGGGGAGTTTAGCGGCGGCGGGGGCCGAGGGAAGTTCTTAAAAAAGGTCTGTACCTAATGGTTATTATATTTTTTGTAAGGGTTTGTGATTAGGGACAGACCTTGTAAAAGAGGGCCAATGGACCGGCGTGAGGCAAAGCGAATCTTGGGATGGGAGCGGATGGGAAAAACCGCCTGACGGGGATTCATGAGGTCTGTACCTTGTGACTAAAGTTATTTTATTCAATGGTTTGTGAATAGGTGCAGACCTTTTGGGGAATGGACTGGGTCGCAAGGAGAACCCCGCCCGATGGCTTGCGCGCATCGGTGGGCCTTCAGCCAGTCTTTTTTCTTTGCCAACCCAAGGCTCGCCGCACTCACCTTAAGCTAAAAGTCTGAGGCCCATTGGCCTTCAATCCCCCTCCATTATGCCTTCGCTTCATCCTGCAGTTTCCTCACCAACTCAAACGCCGCCATCGGCGTCAGGTTGTTGAGGTCCACCCCGCGCAACTTCTCCACCACCGGGTGCGGCTCGGCCGCCGCCATCATGAACAACGGCATGGCCGGCGCAGGTTCCACCTTCTTGCGCTTCGCCGATGGCGCCGTTTCCGCCGCCGCTTCGCCCTCATGCTTGACCGTCAATTGCGCCAGCAACTCGTTGGCCCGCGCCACCACTTGGGGCGGCAGGCCGGCGATCTTGGCGACATGGATGCCGTACGAGCGGTCGGTCGCGCCTTCGATGATGCGGTGCAGAAAGACGATGTCGTCCTTCCACTCGCGCACCGAGACCGACAGGTTGGCGACATGGGGGCGGTCCAGCGCCAGGCGCGTGATCTCGTGGTAGTGGGTGGCGAACAGGCAGCGGCAGCCGACGGCGGCGATGTGCTCGGCGATGGCCCAGGCCAGCGACAAGCCGTCGAGCGTCGAAGTGCCGCGGCCGATTTCATCGAGCACGACCAGGGAGCGGGCGGTGGCGTGGTGGCAGATGTGGGCGGTTTCGCTCATTTCCACCATGAAGGTCGAGCGGCCGGCGTGCAGCTCGTCGCTGGAGCCGACGCGGGTGAAGATGCGGTCGGTCAGGCCAATGGTGGCGCTGGCGGCCGGCACAAAGCAGCCGGTGTGGGCGAGCAGGGTGATCAGCGCGGCCTGGCGGATGTAGGTGCTCTTGCCGGCCATGTTGGGGCCGGTGATCAGGGCCAGCGTGGCTTTGCCGCCGCCCAGCCGCACATCGTTGGGCACAAACTGGTCGCCGAGCAACTCGTCCAACACCGGGTGGCGGCCGTCCTTCACATCCAGAGACGGCGTGTCGCTCAACACCGGTTTGGTGAAGCTGCGCTTGGCCGACAATTGGGCGAAGGCGACCAGGCAATCCAACTCCGCCGCCGTGTGGGCCAGGGAGGAAAGCGCGTCGGCCACGGCGCGGGTGGCTTCGCACAATTCGGCGAACAGCACCATTTCGCGGGCCTTGGCGCGGCTTTCGGCCGACAACACCTTGCCTTCAAACACCTTCAATTCCTCGGTGATGAAGCGCTCGTTGTTGGCCAGCGTCTGCTTGCGGGTCCAGTTGGCCGGGGCCTTGTCCTTCTGGCCGGCGGAGAGTTCGATGTAATAGCCGAACACGTTGTTGAAGCCGACCTTGATTTTGGGCAGACCGGTTTCCTCAACCAAGCGCGCCTGGTACTGCGCCAGCCAAGTGTGGCTGTCGCGCTGCAGCAGGCGGGACTCATCCAAATCCGCGTCGAAGCCGTCGGCAATCAGCCCGCCTTCGCGCATGTGCAGCGGCGGCGCTTCCACGCAGGCCTTTGCGATATGCGTGCCGTGGGCGGCCAGGGCCGGCAGATGCGCGGCCAGCGCCGCCGCGGCCGGCGCCAGTTGCGGGTGGGTGCCCAAGGTGTAGTTGAGTGCGTGGGCCTGCGCCGCGCTTTTGCCCAAGGCCACCAGGTCGCGCGGGGAAATGCGGCCGACCGCCAGGCGCCCCAAGATGCGTTCGATGTCTTGGATGCCGTCCAACTGCTTGCGCAGCGTCTGGCGCAGCAACTCGTCATTCACCAGAACCTCGACCACATTCAAACGCGCCTCGATCGGCGCGCGCTTGGCCAGGGGGTAGCACAGCCAGCGGCGCAGCAGCCGCTTGCCCATGGCGGTGGTGGGCGCGGCCGAACCGTTGAACACGCCGAGCAAGGAGCCGGCCACCTGGTTTCCGCGCAGGGTTTCCACCACTTCGAGCGAGCGCAGCGAGGCTTGGTCCAGCACCAGAAATTCGCCGCGCAAAAAGGGCGCCGGCACTTGCACATGGGCCAGCCGGCCGTCGGCCTGGGTTTTCTGCGTCTCCAGCAAATACGCGATCACCGCGCCGGCGGGGGGGATGACTTCCGGCGCCAGCCCCAGGCCGCCCAAATCGGTCACGCGGTATTGGCGCTTCAGGGTGTCGGCGGCATCGGCGGCGCGGAATTGCCAGCCCGGGCGGGCCGAAAGGGCAACGGTCAGGCCGCGCATCGCCTCGCCCAAAGCCGCCGGCGCATGGCCGCTGTCGTCGTCGGCGTAAAGGATTTCAGAGGGCGCGATGCGCGCCAATTCGTCGGCCAGATCCTTGGCCTGGATCTCCATGGTCTGGAAGCGTCCGGTGGACAATTCCGCCCAGGCCAGCGCCGCCATTTGGGTCATGCCGGCGCCGGAAAAGGAAACCGCCGCCAGCGGGTTTTCGCGGCCTTCGTCCAGCATGGCCTCGTCGGTCAGCGTACCCGGGGTCACGATGCGCACCACCTCGCGCTTGATGACGCCCTTGGCCTCGGCCGGCAATTCCATCTGGTCGGCGATCGCCACCTTGTAGCCGGCCGCCACCATGCGCCGCAGGTAAGTCTCGACCGCGTGGTAGGGCACGCCGGCCATCGGCACGCCTTCCTGCCGCTGGGTCAGGGTCACACCCATCACCTTGCTGGCCAGGACCGCGTCGTCAAAAAACAATTCGTAAAAATCCCCCAAGCGGAAGAACAGCACGCAGCCCGGGTGCTCCGCCTTGAACCGCTTGAACTGCGCCATGGCGGGCGTGTCGGAGGG
>CANIYR010000060.1 GCA_947471825.1 Phycisphaeraceae bacterium
AATCCGAACTGGCCGCCGCCCGCCGCCGCCATCTGGAAGACCTGCTGGAGGAATACGCCCGCACCAACCGCCAGATCACCGTGCGGACAATCAGCGTGGCCCGCGACTCGGCCGGCGCCGACGGCGTCGCCCGCGAAGTGGCGCAGCGCTTCGCCAAGGAAACGCTGCCCCTGCAAACGCAATTGAAGGATGCCTCCGCCGCGATGGCCGCCGTGGCCGCCGACCTCTCGCAATGGCAGCCGGCCCTCGATGCGCTGGCCAGCGCACCCTATGCCAGCGAGGCGCACCAGGCGCGCGCCCGCGGCACCGCCAACGCGCTGGCCCGCCTGCGGCTCAAACTGCTGGCCGCCGTGACCGACGCGCAAAAGGAACTGGCGGCGCCGATGCCCGATTGCATCCGGGTGTCGCAGGCCGGCTACGACACGCTTTTGGCGGCCCATGAAGAAATCAAACTCTCGCGCCAGGTGCTGTCCGAAACGCTGGTGGGCGGCGCAAGCAAGTTGGAAGACCGCGAGACGGCACTGAACCTCGCCGCACGCATGAAGGGCACCCCGGCCCAATGCCTGCAGGCCGCTTATGTCCTGCAAAACGCCCGCAGCACCACCGCCTACGAACAGGCCCGCATGGCGCTGGCCAGCGGCGAAACCCTGGTGGTGCTGGCCGACAAGCGCGCCCGCGTGGTGCCGGTGGAACGGCTGTTCCGCCGCGTGGGCGACAACCTGGCCAAGGCCGGGGTCACCGCCCAGGATTCCGGCGCCGAGCAATTCACCGGCGAAGAGCAGATCACCGGCGCCTTGGTCAGCCTGTCCCTCTCCCCGGCCCCGCGCGTGGTGTTTTTGCAGGCCAATGCGGGGGCCGCCCTGACCCCCGACAACCCCGGCCAGGACAGCCGGCCTGGCCTGTTCCAAGCCATGGCCGAGCGCCTGCGCGCGCTCGATTTTGAAGTGGTGGAAACCAATGTGTGGTCGGACAAGAACATGACCGATGCCGGCTGGCCAATCAACCTGCCCCAAGCCCTGCCCGGCCAGAAAACGGTGTGGGTGATGTGCCCGTTTCTGGAGCCGAACCCCCGGAATCCGGCCAGCCTCAAAATGGACAGCCGCGAGAAAACCTGCGACTTCCTGCAAAAGCAATTGGACAAGGGCGATTCGGCCATGGTGCTGCTCAACCACGACCCCCTGCCCGACCCGGCGCGGGTGGCGGTGGCCGACGAGGTGCTGGGCAAGGCGTCCTCTTATGAAAAGCGCCACCCGGTGGCCGCCCTGCTCAAGCGCCAAGGCATGGATGCGCACCTGTGGGAAGCCCTGGCCCACGAGGTGCAGGAGCCCGGCATGCAGCCGGTGCCGGCCCTCGCCACCGAGCTCAGGCATTACCCGGCCGACTCCGCCGTGAGCCGCGCGGTCGAAGGCCTGACCCTGCGGCTGGAGCGCCCCTTTCCCGTGCTGCCCCTGAAGCCGGCCCCGGCCGGCGTCACCGTGCACGAGGTGGCTTCGGTCCTGTTGCCGCGCCTGTACACGCTGGGCTACGAAGCCCTGCACAATGGCGCCGCCCAGTCCTACAACCCGGCATCCGCCCTGCCCTACGCCCCGGTGGCGCTGGCGGCCGAATGCCCCCACGATGCCCGCGTCATGGCGGTGGGCGACCTGTTGTGGGCCACCGACCTCAAGACCACCTACGGCCACCACCCGGAATGGGCGCCGGCATCCTCCGGCGGGGCGGTCGGCATGGCCAACCTGCCCGGCGGCATCAGCGCCTACCCCGGCAACGCCGAACTGTTCGTCAACGGCGTCTGCTGGCTGGCCCATCTGGACGACCTGGTCGCCCCCGGCGCCCGCTCGCAGGATGTGCGGCGCATCGCGCCCATGGGCGAGGGTCTGTCGCTCTCGTTGCGCCTGCTGCTGCTCCTGGGCCTGCCCTTGGGCGCGGCGGCGGCCGGCATCGGCGTTTGGGTCCTGCGCAAGCGGTTTTGACTCCCGAGGCCTCCCATGAACTTCAAAACCACCCTCACTTTGCTGGTTCTCTTGGCCGTCGTCGGCCTGGCTGCGCTGTTTTTCAAGCCCAAAGGCCAAGGCAATCCGTGGGACGGCCCGGCGGCGCAACTGAATGAAGGCGCCAAAACGCCGCTCTTGAAAACCCTGGAAATCGACAGCCAGCGCATCACCCGGGTGAAGTTCGCCCCCGCAGGCAAGCCCGTGCTGGAACTGCTGCGCGAGGGCGATGCCTGGCGGATGCTGACCCCGGTCAACATGCGGGTGAAAACGGCCGAGGTGGAGGGCTTGCTGCTTGCGCCGCTGGCCGCCGCGCAGATCGCCGGCCAGGCCGAAGGCGGGCCGGCGCCGGGCGGCGGATTCATCGAAATCCAAACCGACGGGCGCACCCTGCGCCTTGATTTGGGCGCCGACCGCGGCGCGGGGCTGGCCGACCTTGCCGCAGGCGGCCGGGCCTTTCGCGTGGAGAGCAACCTGCACCAATTGCTGGCCCACCTGCCGCCTTTGGTCGCCTTCATCAACCCCACGCTCGACACCTGGCCGGCCACCCGGGTCGAACGGCTGACGGTGACCTCCGCCAAGGGCACGGTGGCCGTGCTGCGCAAAGGCGGCCAGTGGACCCTCGACCGGGCCGGCGCCCCGCGCGCCAGCGGCGAGGCGCTGGCCGATTACTGCGCGGCGATGGCCGCCGCCCGCATCCTGGAATTGCCGCAGGAAAACGCGAGCCAGGCCCTGTTCGGGCTCGACCGGCCGCTCATTGACATTGAACTGAGGGAAGCCGCGCAAACCACCCGGCTTGAAGTCGGGGGGCCTGCCGACCCCGCCGGCCAGACCAACTTTGTGCGCCTGACCCGGCCCGGCAGCGCGCCCTTGGTGGCGGTGGTGGAATCCCAGGCGGTTTTGCCGCTGGCCCAGGGCGAGGCGTTCTTCCGCGACAACCGGGTGGTGATGACCAAGCGGTCGGATGTGCGCCGCATCCGCACCGAGGGGTTCGACCTGACCTTGGACGCCAAGGGCCGCGTGCAATTCACCGACCCCAAGGCGCCGTTTGCGGCGGATGCGCAGCTCGGCCAGGCGGCGTTCGAAGCGGCGTTCAAACTGAAACCGGCCAAGGCCGGCGCCGCCCTTGTTGGCAAAACCATCCGCACGGTCACCCTGACGGATGTGTTCGGCCGCGAGGAGAAATTGGAATTGTCGGAAGCCGGCGGCGATTACGCGGTGGCCCATCCCGGCGAAGCCGAGGGATTTGTGGTGCCCAAGGCGCAGGTGGAGGCGCTGCTGGCGGCGGCGGAGGGATTGCGGGACCGGGAGATCAAATGGCTGCCGGAGGGGAGCGAGATTGCCGAGATCACACTGAATCAGGCATTCTGCGGTGCGAAATTCGCATTTGTGAAAAAAGACGGGAAGTGGACGGAGTCGGGAGGGAAAGCATTTGAACTGGCGGCGGTCGAGGAGTTGGAAAAAGCGCTGCGCCAGCCACGGATTGAAAGGTTCGTGAAAATGGAGGCCGGCGCCAACCCAAGCCAGGGAATCATGCTCACGGCCAAATCCAATGCGCCCGGAGGCGAAGGCGTACTCAATCTTGGCGTCATTCCGGACGAGGCCGGCAGCCTCACATGGAGTTCCGGGCCGCGGGAAATCACCCATGCATTCATGCCGCAAAAACTCACCGCATTGCTCCAAAGCGAGTTTCACCCGCGACAATTGATCTCGCTTGCACCCCATCGGATTGCAAGCATTGAAATCATCCATGGGGAAAACAAGGCGACCGCCCGCATCATCCGCCGCGCCGACGGTGTCTTTGAAGCCGCCGGTGCAACGCTGAACCAAGCCGCCTGTGCCGCACTGTTTGACGCTTTTGGCAACCTGCGCGCAGAGCAGCCGTTCGAAGTGTTCGGCGACAGACCTGACGACACATTTGTCACATTGAATGCCGCCGGAGACCGGAAAGACAACGGGTACACCGTTGTTGTCCGGAAGCATCAAGCTTGGTTTTCATCCTTTGCTTACGGCCGCTTCTTCGTCTGGGACCCCGCCTCCCCCCAAGCCAAAGCCCTGCAAACCGTCCTCGACAAGATGAAGTGACTTGCCCCGGTCCGCGCCGCCTCACCGGTTGGCCGACTGGTAAATGCCGCTGCCCTTCAGGGCCGGCATGATCGAACTTTCCTCCGCCCCGACCGGGCTTTTGCCGCGGATGTCGTAAATGCACCCGAACCGGTTGCTCAGGAAATCCTCGAAGCTCACTTCCTCCTGCCGCAAGAGGCCGCGCGGATCCTTGAAATGGTTCAGCGCGTGCAGGTCCACCATGGCGCAGACGGCGGCGGCGGCGGTCATCTGGATGGCGCTCCACTCCTTGTCGGCAAAGGCGCCGTGACGCACCCTGCGGGCGTCGGTCAGTTGCTCGTATTGGCCGTTTTTCCAGCCGGTGGCGCTGCAAAACGTGAACACGGCGTCCTGGCGCGTGCTCGGCACGCTTTTTTCAAGCAAGGCCCGCAGCACGGCGCGGTCGTCGCGCAGGCGCAATTCGTTCATCATGAAATGCGCCAGATCGCGGTGGCCCTTGTAGCGGATCGCCTTGTAATTCAATTCGCGGACCTTGCCCTTGAGTGTTTCGCACATGGTGCCCAACCCGCCCGAGGTGTTGAAGGCTTCGTATTCCACCCCGTCCCAGTTGAAGGTCTCATGGCCTTCCAGCGCCATGACCTCGTGCAGCTCGCCGTCGATGATCGCCTGGCACGGGTTGCAATACTCGTTGATCAGGCCGTCGGTGCTCCAGGTCAGGTTGTACTTGAGCATGTTGGTGGGAAAGATCGGCAACGCCCCCACCCGCATGTGCAGCGTTTCCAACCGGTCGAACTGCTTGGCCAGGTGCCCGGCGGCCACCGAAATGAAACCCGGGGCCAGCCCGCACTGGGGCATGAAAATCTGGCCCGGGGCGGCCTTTTCGGCGATGGCCCTGATGATTTGGGAGCCGCTGAAATCCTCGGTCAAATCGAAATAATTGGCGCCGGTGGCCAGGCATGCCTCGGCCACCACCGGATTGAAAGATGACGGCAGCGCCGACACCACCGAATGCGCGCCGCGCAGGGAGTGGGTCAGGTGCGCCAGGTCGGTCACCTGCAGGGTGTAGGTGCGCAAGAGCGTGCTGGCGGAGGCCTTGAGGGCAACCGGATCGCTGTCGCACAGGGCGACCTCGAAACCGCCCCATTCGTTGTTGGCCAGAAAGTGGGCAACGGCCCGCCCGACTTTTCCGGCGCCCAGAACGATGACTTTGAAGGTTTTCACGCAAACTCCTTGTGGATGGGGACATTGACCTTCCCGCAGGATAGCGCATAAACCCCAGCCCGTCATAAAGTTTTTCAGGGCCGCTGCTAAACTTCCCACACTATGGCAGGATCCACCTTCGGCACGCTCTTCCGCACCACCACCGCCGGCGAAAGCCACGGCCCGGCCAATGTCTGCATCGTGGACGGCTGCCCGGCCGGCCTCGAATTGTCCGAGGCGGACCTGATCCCCGACCTGGACCGCCGCCGCCCCGGCCAGAGCCGCATCGTCAGCCCGCGCAAAGAGGATGACACGCCGGAAATTTTGTCCGGCGTGTTCAACGGCAAGACCACCGGCACCCCGATCGCGGTCATGGTGCGCTCGACCGACCAGCGCAGCCAGGATTACGGTGACATCGTGCACAAGTACCGCCCCGGCCACGCCGACTATTCCTTTGACGCCAAGTACGGCTTCCGCGATTACCGCGGCGGCGGCCGTTCCAGCGCCCGCGAAACCACCGCACGCGTCTGCGCCGGGGCCATCGCCCGCAAACTGCTGCAAACGACCCATGGCATCGAGTGCCTGGGTTTCGTGGACCAGGTCGGCCCGGTGCGCGCCTTTTTCGACCACCCCGAGCACATCACCCTGGCGCAGGTCGAAGCCAACCCCGTGCGCTGCCCAGACGTTGCCAAGGCGGCCGAGATGGAGGCCTACATCGTGCAGGTGCGCAAGGAGCAGGATTCCATCGGCGGCGCCGCCCAAATCGTGGCCAAGGGCGTGCCGGCGGGCTGGGGCGAACCGGTGTTCGACAAACTGAAGGCGGATCTGGCCAAGGCCATGTTCTCGCTGCCGGCGGTGATGGGCGTGGAGTACGGCGAGGGCTTCGGCGTCGCCGACGCGCGCGGCACCACCCACTGCGACACTTTCCTTGGCCCCAAACCCATCCGCACCGCCACCAACCGCCACGGCGGCATGCTCGGCGGCATCTCCACCGGCATGCCCATCATCATGCGCTGCGCGGTCAAGCCGACCAGCAGCATCCTCTTGGAGCGGCCGACGGTGGACATGGATGGCAACGCGACCACCATCGCCACCAAGGGCCGCCACGATCCGTGCCTTCTCCCACGCTTCGTGCCGATGGCGGAGGCGATGATGCTCTTGGTGCTTGCCGACCACATGCTGCGCCAGCGGGCGGCAAGGGTTTGAAAAGGCAGATGCTGCGGCCCGCCATGTTGCAAAAAGACCCGTTCAAGGCGCCGTTTTCCATGAAATGTTTCGCAGCCGCGTGCGCCTTCCTGCTTGCCTTGGCTTGCGCCTCCGCCGCCTGGGCCCGCGGCGGCGGAGGCTGCTTCCTGCCGGACACCCCGATCACCACCGCCGACGGCGGCCATGTGCCCATCCAGGACCTGCATCCGGGCGACCGGGTGCTGGCTTTTGACGAACACGACCACTGTGTGCCGGCCACCGTGGTGGCGACGCCCACCCATGCGCGCGAGGGTTACCTGCGGGTGCGGGTCGGCCGCCACACGCTGCGGGTGACGGCGGAACACCCGTTTTATGTCGGGCATGGCGCCTTCAAGGCGGTCTCGGAATTGCATGTCGGCGACCCAGTGGCGTTGCAGGATGGCGGCGGACTTCAAGCGCAGCCCATCGCCGCCATTGAATCCGTGAATGAAGCCTGCACCGTCTACAACCTGAGCGTGGACGGCCCGCACACTTTTTTTGCGGACGACGTGGCGGTGCACAACAAGGGCGGGGGCGGCGGCGGAGGTGGTGGCGGTGGCGGTGGATTTGGCGGCGGCGGAGGTGGCGGTGATGGCGACGGGGTCTTCTTGTTGCTATGGCTCTTGTTCGAGCATCCCCTTGTGGGCGGGATTGTCATCCTTGTCATCATCGTGGCGGTCTTGATATCCCCCAAAAACGATGGGCATTCCCATGGCACCGGCCCGTCCGAAGACCTCGACTTCGTCTACACCCCCGCCGATTACGCCCACAAGGCCCGCAAGACCGGCAAACTCCTGGCTTTTCTGTCCACCCAAGACAACCTGGTGGATCCGGCCGCCCTCACCGAGCGCGCACGCGGGGCGTTTGTCCAACTCCAGTCCTGCTGGCAATCGCAGGATTACGAACCGATGCGCCCGCTGCTCATGCCCGCGCTGTTTGCCGAGCACCTGGGCCAGATCGCGGCCATGGCGCGCAGCAACGAAACCAACATCATCGCCAACCTGCGGGTGGATGCCGTGGACATCGTGCAATTGCGCTATACCGAGAAGAAGGACCAGCGGACCTTCACCGCGCTGATCACCGCGCAGGCGCGCGATTTCTACCAGGGTTCCGACACCGGCCGCTTCATCCGCGGCGACATGAACATCGCGCAATTCCAGGAATTCTGGACCTTCCAGCTGCAAAACGGCGCCTGGCTGCTCCGCGACATCGAACAATCGCGCGAATCCACCGCGCTCAGGCGCGACAACTTCGTCGAGTTCATGACCGACGGGCAACTGGCGCAAATCTACGGCGACGCCGCCTCGGCCGCCGCGCGGGCGCCGGCCATCCCGTGGCTGCCGCAAGAGGTGGAAACCAAGGCCGACCGCATCGAGCGCGCCCTCAATTTCCTGCGCCAGCTGGAAAAACACTGGATCCGCGACGACATGCTGCGCGAGGCCCGCGCCACCTTCATGGCGGTGCATCTGGCGCGGCAAACCTGGCCGCTGGACGTGCAAACCTACGACCGGCTGTTCCCCGACGCCGCCGACGCACTGGCCGCGCAAATGGATGCCGCCCACGCCGCCGGCGTCAGCGCCGAATACCGCAACCTGTGCGTGCGCAAGGCGGACCTGGTGTTCATCCAGAACAAGACCGGCCAGGACGACGACATTTTCACCGTGCGCATCACCGCCCACGCACAGCACATCGTCTGGCGCAACGGCCGCGTTGTGCGCCAGGACGCCGATGTGGTGCCGTGGACGGAATACTGGTCGTTCGGCCGCCGGGACGGCGCCTGGAAACTGCGCTCGGTGCAGCCCGACGGCGAAGCTGTGGTACGCCGGGAGAACGTGGACGAGGACAGCGGGGATTACCTGCTGAATTGGTATTACACGCAGAAGCGGGCGATTTGAGGGAAGACGGCCCATGCCGGCTTGTTCCTCACGCCGCTTTCCCCACTCCCCCCACCTTCCCATCCACCCGCCATGCATGCCATCGCGCGGTGAGTGCGTGGATGCCGTCGCCGATGGCGGCGTTGCCTTCCATGGGCGGGAGGGGAATCAGGCACGCTTGGGGAAAACGCGGACAACAGTGTCCGCGCCCCCTTTATCCGCGCAGCGTCGCCAGCCTTTGCCACTGCTTCTCAAATCCCGCCGCGCGCAACCCGGATTCGGCCATCAGCGATTCCACCGCGCTTGCCCACGCCGGCGTCCGCGGCGCCGGCGCGCGGCCGGGGGCGTCGGCGGGCAGGTGCGGCCAGGCTTTGGCTTGCGCCACCAGCGCGTCGAGCAGTTTCAAATAGTTGCGCAAGGAGAGCCACGCCAAGAGCCCCTTGGGCACTGCCGGACCGGCCAACCTCGGGCTGTCTTCGCGCAGGGCGAGCAGCCAGAAAGCCTGCGGCCCGTCGCTTGGCGCGGCCTCCGGCGGATTGGGCGCGCTCATGCCGGACATTTCCGGCGGCATGCTCATGGGCGCCATCGGCGGCGGCATCATCATCGGGCTTTCCATCCCGGGCATGTCGATGGGCGGCATCATGGGGGCACCCATGCCCGGCATCTCGACCGGCGGCATCGCATGCTCCGGCACGGGCATCGCGGGGGGAATTTCCAACTCCGGCGCGCCAGCCAATGGGTCTTCACCTTCGCGCAGGATTTGTGCCACTTGCGGCCCGAAGCGCGCGGCTTCGTCCTGCGGCGGCAGCGTGTCGCCGCTCATGCCGTAAATCGCCGCGTAGCGACCCACCCGCGTGTGGATGCTGGTGAAGGGCGCCTCCTCCGGCCGCTGCCCGTCGCCCTTGGCCACGGCGCGCAGATCGATGAAGGCCAAGACACCGGCCAACTCGCTGGCGTCTTTCACCTGCGCCAACTTGAAGCGGCCCTGCCAGAGCGGGCCCTTGCGGCCAGCCATGCGGTTGACCTTGCGCGAGAGGAGTTGCTTGAATTGCTGCATGAAACGCGACAAATTCGCCAACTTGCGGCGGATGGTGGCCGGGTCGGCCGGCAGGGTGATTTCCGCTTGTGGGGCGGTTTCATCCTGCGGCAACGGCTCGTCGCCGTGCGGCAGGTGATCGCGGAAGCGCA
>CANIYR010000061.1 GCA_947471825.1 Phycisphaeraceae bacterium
CCTTGTCGGCTTTCTTCAACCAAACGAACGAGAACGGGGGGTTGAAAAGCTGGGGCCCGCAATACGCCTATGACACCGGAAAATACGGCAAGCAGAAAGTGCTGGTGATGGGCGACCTGCCGCGCGAGAAATGGAACAAAACCCACATCCTCAACCGCGGTGAATGGGACCAGCACGGCGCCGAGGTGGAGGCGGGCGTGCCGGCCGCGCTGGATTCGCGCGTGGGGGGCGGCCCGGATCCGCAACCGGACGCGCGGCCGGGTTCCCATCCGGCGGCAAAATCGGAGCCGAACCCGGCAGCCACGGTTTCGGCCCCTGTCGTCGCTCCCCCATCCAAGCAGAAGGACCGCCGTGAACTGGCCCGGTGGCTGGTGGCGCCGGAAAATCCGCTGCTCACCCGGGTCGAGGCCAACCGCCAATGGCAGAGATTCTTCGGCTTCGGCCTGTCGCGCACGCCGGATGACTTCGGCCTGCAAGGGGAATATCCCTCGCATCCGGAACTGCTTGATTTCCTTGCCCGCAAACTGCGGACCGAAAACAGGCTCAAGCAACTCCAACGCCTGATCGTCACCAGCGCCACCTACCGCCAAGCATCGGCCGTGCGCCCGGATCCCGCCCAGCGCGACCCGCAGAACCGCCTGTTGGCGCGGCAGGCGCGCTTCCGCCTGCCGGCCGCCGTGCTGCGCGACCAGGCGCTGCATGTTTCCGGCCGGCTGGTCGAGCAGGTGGGCGGTCCGCCCTTCGTCGCGCCGCAGCCGCCGGGCATGTGGGAGGAGGTGACGAGCAACGCCATCCCCTTCCGCGCCGATGCCGGACCCGCCGTTCGCCGCCGTTCGCTCTACATGTTCTGGCGCCGCCTGTCCGCACCGGCTTCGCTGTTCGACATTTCCAACCGGCAAACCTGCAAAGTGCGGGTTTCGATGACCAACACGCCGCTGCAGGCGCTGTCCATGCTCAACGACCCGGTGTTTGTCCAAGCCGCGCGCGATCTGGCATCCAAGGCCATGCGCGAGGCCGGGCCGACCTCCGGCGAACGCCTCGCCTTCGCCTTGGAACGCGCCCTGTGCCGCAAGGTCGGGCGGGACGAACTCGCCCCTTTCCTCGCCTGCCACGATCGCCTGGCCACTCACTACCGGGCCCATCCCGACGACGCGGCGACATTCTGCCGGCCAGCTCCGCCGCCGCCACTGCCCAAGGCCAGGCTCGGCCCTGGCGTGGAACCGACCAAGCCGGCATCCTGGCCCGCCTTCACGGCACCGGCCGCGGCCGAGCCACCCGATCCATCCGACACCGCCGAATGGGCGGCCATGGCCGGCGTCTGCTCCGCCATCCTCAACCTCGACGAAACCCTGACCCGGGAATAGGCCCATGAACACGTTCCACTCCATCGCCAACCAGCATTCGGCGCCCACCCCGCTCGACGAGCGGAAGCTTCAGCTCGCCCGCCGCGAATTGCTGGGCGGCGCTTCGCTGGGCCTGGGCGCGGCCGCGTTCGCTTCGCTGGTCGGATCCAGGGACGCATCGGCCCTGGTGTCCGCCGCAACCCCCGGCGCCCATGCAGCGCAGGTGCCCGCCGCCGCGGCGCTGCCCGTTGCCCCGCATTTCCCGGCCAAGGCCAAACGCGTGATTTACCTGTGCCAGGCCGGCGGCCCGCCGCAAATGGAGATTTTCGATCACAAGCCAAGCTTGGCGGCCATGGCCGGCAAACGCCTGCCCGATTCGGTCCGCGGCAACCAAAGGCTGACGCAAATCAGCGCCGGCAGTCCGCCCATCATCGCGCCGGCGTTCAAGCCTTTCTCCCGTCATGGCCAGAGCGGGCGCTGGATGTCCGACCTGTTCCCCGGCCTCGGCTCGATCGTGAACGAAGTGACGTTCATCGACACGATGAACACCGAGCAGATCAACCATGCCCCGGCCATCACTTTTTTGCAAACCGGCTCGCCCATCCCCGGCCGCCCGGGCATGGGGGCGTGGGCGTCCTACGGCCTGGGCAGCGCCAACGAAAACCTGCCCGCTTTCGTCGTGCTGAACTCGACCCCGGTGGATCTCGACTGCGGCCAGCCCCTGTACGAGCACCTGTGGGGCAGCGGTTTTTTGCCCGCCGTCCACCAAGGCACCCAATTCCGCTCCGGCGCCGATCCGGTCCTGTTCCTCAAGAACCCCGATGGCATGCCGGCAGAGCAACGCCGCGCCATGCTCGACCTGATCGCGGCCGCCAACCAAGCCCATGCCGCGCAGGCGGCCGACCCGGAAATCGCGGCCCGCGTGGCGCAATACGAACTGGCCTACCGCATGCAAACCAGCGCGCCGGAACTGGCCGACCTGTCGGATGAACCGGACGAAGTCTTCGACATGTACGGCCCGGAATCCCGCAAGCCCGGCACCTACGCCCGGAACTGCATCCTGGCCCGCCGCCTGGCCGAGCGCGGCGTGCGCTTCATCCAGCTCTACCACACGGGATGGGACTTTCACGGGGAGTTGCCGATGCGGATCGCCAAGGAGGCGCGCGACACCGACCGGCCCTCGGCCGCCCTCGTCAAGGACCTGGCCCGGCGCGGCCTGCTGGAAGACACCCTGGTTGTCTGGGGCGGCGAATTCGGCCGCGGGGTCACCATCCAGGCCGGGAAGGGGAAGATGGAATACGGCCGCGACCACCATGGCCGCAACTTCACGGTGTGGATGGCCGGCGCCGGCGTCAAGCGCGGCCACACCCACGGCAAGACCGACGACTTCAGCTACAACATCGTCGAGGACGGGGTGCACATCCACGACCTGCAGGCCACCATCCTGGAGCGCCTGGGCTTCGACCACGAGCGGCTGACCCACCGCTCGCAGGGCCGCGACTTCCGCCTGACCGATGTTCACGGGAAGGTGGTCGGCGGCGTGCTGGCTTGAACATGTTTTTGCCCGGGATTTCCGGCCCCGAAAGAAAAAAAAGATCGCGCTTGGATATGCAAGTGAACACCAACTCGGCACCTTCCGCCGGATTTTCATCCCCCAACTTGCTTCTCGCAAAGCCTGCACCTATAATTCCCGAAGTCATGTTCACCCCGCGCCAAACCCAATTGGCACAAGCACAAGCAATGACCTGCTTCCACCTGTGGAGCCGGGTTGAGCCAGCCGCCGGGGCGGGCTTCTCTGCCGACGCGCTCAAGGTTTACGCAGCCAAACTGCTCAAGCGGCTGGGGCAGGCCTACGCCGTCCGCCTGCAAGGCTTCTCGATCGAGAACGACCGATTCCATCTGGTGCTGCACTGGGTGCCGGGCGAGGCGGCCGGTTGGTCGGATGAAGAGGCGGTGAAGCGCTGGCGCATGGCCCACCCGCTGCGCTTCCGCGATCACCTGCCGCATGGCGACGAGCCGTTGCCGCAGGATGAAACCGACCCGCAAGCGGAAATATCCATGCCGTCCGACCCGGCCACCATCCGTCGCAAGTTGGCCAATCTCTCGCGTTTCATGCAGCAATTCAAGCAATTGCTCTCGCGCAAGGTCAACCGCATGGCCGGCCGCAAGGGGCCGCTCTGGCAGGGCCGCTTCAAGTTGGCGCAGGTGAAGGACGCCAGCGAGTTGGCGGGCGTCTTGGCCTTCATCGATCTGCGCGCCGTGGCCAAGGGCGGCGGCACGCGGCCGGAGGAAGCGCCCTTCACCAGCATCCACACGCGGGTGGCGACCTACAAGGGCAAATTCGGCATGCCACCCTTCGGTCCGCTCGGCCAGCCTGGCGGGGAATGGCAGCCGCTGCCAGCGGAAGTCGCGGCGGAATTGCGCGAGGGGCCGCTGCCACCGTGGGATCACGACGCTCCGCCATCACCAAGCAACCCCGAGCCGGCGTCCAACCCGATGCCGGATCCAAGCCCCATGCCGGCCATGCCCGACATCCCACCGATGGGCGGCGATGCCCCGCCGCCACCCTTCATGCCGGCGATGCCGATGATGCCCGGCATGGCCTTTCCCACGGTGGACATGCCGCCGCCGATGGACACCGGCAGCAGCGTGCCCATGCCGATCTCCGCCATGCCCGCACCGGGCAACCCGGGTTCATCCGCCTTTCCACAGCAACCCCGCTTCCCCTGGCTGCTGGCCCTGCGCGAAGACGAACGCATCCCCGGCGTGGATGCGCCGGCCGACGCTGCGCCAGTCGGCATGCTGGCGTGGTTGCCCTTGCACAAGTATTTGAAGTTGCTCGACACGCTGGTGGAGAAGGCCAAAGCTTGGCCGCACCTGCCCGGCGATGCACCGGGCCGCGCACCGGCACCACCGACGCCGGCATGGGAAGGCGCGCTCGAGGTGCTGCTGGCCGGACTCGGCCTGCGTGCGGCGGGCTTCGAAGCCCAGTGGCAACGGCTGGCGACCTTGCGCGGGTAAAGGGGGCGCGGACACTCTTGTCCGCGTTTTCTCAAACCATGCCCATTCCCCGCGGACAGGAGTGTCCGCGCCCCCTTGCCCGCCGCCGCCTCACACCGCCTTTTTCACAATGAACAAATAATTGAACCCGCGCAGGAAGAAGTTGCCCTCTTCGGCGGCCATGCGGAAATTGCCCATTTCCAGCGTCTTGTTGTGGCGGGTCACGCACACCACATCCACCGGGGTGAAGCGCTTCCGCATCAGGGCGAAGAGTTCGAAGCCGATGGGGTGGAACTGGCCCTTGCCGCCCTTGTGCTCGTAGGAATCCGACACATACAGGCCGAAGTGGCCGCCGGGCTTGAGCACGCGGTGGGCTTCTTCAATGGCGCCTTCCATCGCTTCGTAATACGCGCGGCCCTTGCCGGCATCCAGCTTGCCGATGCAGCGCGGGTCGTCGGAGTAGTCGATGTGGGTGGAGTAGGGGGGATCCATGAACACGCAATCCGCCTTGCCGGCCAACTCCGGCGGCAGTTTGCGCGCGTCCACCCGGAAGATGTCGGGGCGCTGCGGATTGAGGTCGTAGCCCAGGGCGCGCCGGCCCAGGTCCCGGGCCACATCCAGCGTGGTGCCGCTGCCGCAGAAGGGATCGATGACCAGATCTTTGGGTTTTGTGTAACGCGCCAGGAGGTTCCAGATGACATACGACGGGGTGGCGCCGCGGTAAGCCTGGCTGCCCTGCTGCCCTTCGCCGTAATGCTGCGAGGGGTAGTCCCACAGGGTGGTCGGCTGGAGCACCAAGGGCGGCTTTTTGGCCGGGCCGCGTTCGGAACCCCGTTCCGGGCCGGCTTTGCCCAGCGGCTTGGCCGCCGGCTTGGAGGAAACAAAGGGCTTGCCGCCGCCGATCTGGGGCTTGGCTGCTTTGGGTTGCGGCGCGTAATGGGTCGGTATGGGCTTGCGTTTGGGCGGGATGAAATCCATGCCGGAAGTTTAAGGCGGTTTCGGCTCGCCAAGCGTGCATGAAATTTCACCGAGCCCGGTTGCCCATCCGGCTTGAAAGGGGTACGCTTACCGGCCTCTTTCAAGGCTCCCATCAAGGTATTTTCCATGCGTCTCCTCGACATCCTCCATTTGCAGTGCGTCAAGGTTCCGTTGGCAAGCACGACCAAAAAGGAAGCGATCAACGAATTGGCGGATCTGCTTTCGCAGGTGCACGGGATCACCGATCCGGAAGGGCTCAAAACCGCCATTTGGCAGCGTGAAAACGCCCGCTCCACCGGCATCGGCTACGGCATTGCCATTCCGCATGGCAAAGTGCCCGGCTTGGGCAGCTTGCGCATGGCCATCGGCATCGCCCCGCAGCCGATCGATTACGGTTCATTGGATAAAAAGCCGGTCGAGATCATCATCCTGCTGGTGTCGTCGGCCGAGCAGACCGCCGCGCACATCCAGGCCTTGGCAAAGATTTCGCGCATGCTGACCGACGAAGCCCTGCGCACCGGTTTGAAAACCGCATCATCCGCCGATGCGCTGCATCAGATGGTTGAAAAATACGAGGCCACCGTTTCTTAGCCGTCGGCCGGACCGTGGACAGGGGCTCTCCGGATATGATTCCGTCCCTGATTTGGCACCCGTAGCTCAATTGGATAGAGCGCTGCCCTCCGAAGGCAGAGGTTACTGGTTCGACTCCAGTCGGGTGCATTGATGAAAGCCTGCGAAAGCAGGCTTTTTCATGCCTCTCTGCTAAGATTACCGCATGATGCTGGAATCCCCCCACAAACGCGACCTGCCGGCCGGCACCCATGCCTTGGGCATGGGGCTTTTCCTGGCCACCCTGACCATGCTGTTCGGGGCCGGCCTGCTCGCCTACTTGTTCATCCGCCTGCGCGCCGCGAGCGATCCGGCTGGCCTGCCGATGCACAGCATCACCGTGCCTTGGTTGCTGTTCCTTTCCACCGCGCTCATGCTGGCGGCCAGCGCCTGCATCCACCGCGCGCTCACGGCGGCCAGAATCGGGCGGTTGCATGTCACCCGCAGTTTGCTGGCGGTCGCGGCCGGATTGGCCGTGTTGTTCGTGGCGGTGCAAATTCCCGCCTTGTGGGCACTCTGGCGCGAACACCACGCCGCCAGCCAGGGGTTTGGGGTGGAGACGGAAACCCAGATCGTTCCCAAGCAGGGCATCCACGCTTTTTATGGCGCGGTGGTGTTTTTGATCGCCACCCACGCCGCCCATGTGTTCGGCGGTCTCATCCCCCTTGGCGTGGTGCTGGTGAAAGCCCGCCAGGGCTGCTACACCCAAGCGGCCCATGTGCCGTTGCGCATGCTGGTGTGGTACTGGCATTTTCTGGACATCGTGTGGGTCACGCTGCTCTTGGTGTTTCTGGTGATCGGGTGAGGAAAAGAGGAGTCCCATGCGTTGGATGCCCGGCAAAAAAAGGATCCTCCCGGCATGTTTGGCCGTGCTGGCCGCGGCATCGCCGGCTTTGGCCCATGGCAATGTCTCCGACCGCATCGCCATTCTGGGCGACCGGATCAAATCCCACCCTGGGATCGCCGCGCTGTATGCGGAGCGAGCCGAGTTGCTGCGCCAGCACGGTGAGTTTGACGCCGCCTTGGCCGATTGGGGCGCGGCGGAAAAACGCGATCCGCGTCTGGCCCCCGACCCCTGCGTCAGGGCGCAACTGCTGCTGGAGGCCAAGGCCCCGCAAAAAGCCCTGCCGCTCTTGGCCGCGCTGGTCAAAAAGGACCCCAAGGACGGCCTGGCCTGGTTCCTGCTCGGGCAGGCCCATGCGGGTGCGGGCGACCGCGCCGCCGCCTGCGCGGCCTTTGACGCGGCCATTCCCTTGCTCAACCCGTTGCTCCCCGACCAGGTGCTGGTGCAGGCGGGTGCGCACCTGGCCGACGGCCATCCGGAGCAAGCCCTGGACCGGCTGGAGGCCGGCATGCGGCGGCTTGGCCCGTTGGTGGTGCTGCAGGAGCAGGCGGTGGACATCGAGGTGGGCCTCGGCCGCACGCCGGCCGCCTTGGCGCGCCTGGATGCCGTCATTGCCGATTTCAAGGCGCGCAAACTGCGGCCGGATGCGTGGGTTCGGCGCAAAGAGCAAATCATGGCCGGCCCAACCCGTCCGCCCTCCACCCGCTAAAATCGCCGGCCTTCTTTTACCCGCCCTTTCCCCCTCCCCATGTCCACCGACCCCGGCACGCCCTACGGCATCAAGACCCGCCTCATGGTGGGGATGGAAATCCATGTCGAGCTCAACACCCGGAGCAAGATGTGGACCAGTGCGCCCAATGTGGCGCATCCCGATTATGTGGATGCCGAGCCCAACACCCTGCTCGATGGCGTGGTCATGGGCATGCCCGGCACCCTGCCGGTCATGAACAAGGCGGCGCTGGAAAAGTCGGTCCTGGTGGGTCTGGCCCTCAACTGCGCAATCGCCCCGCGCGCCAAGTGGGACCGCAAGGCCTACTGGTACCCGGACCTGCCCAAGTCCTACCAGATCAGCCAGTACGACCGGCCGATCTGCGGCGAAGGCTGGATGGAAATCCCCACCGAAGCGGGCCCCAAGAAGATCCGCCTGGAGCGCGCCCACCTGGAGGAGGACGCCGGCAAGCTGATGCACGATTCGCCCGGTGGCGGCGCCATAGCACACTCCATCGTGGATTTGAACCGCGCCGGCACGCCGCTTCTGGAAATCGTCACCAAGCCCGACTTCGCCACCGCGGCCGAGGCTGTCACTTTCAGCAAAATGCTGCGCGACCTGTGCCGCCACCTGGGCGTGACCGAGGGCGTGATGCAGCAGGGCCACATGCGTTTCGAGCCCAACATCAACGTCATCATCGAAAAGGACGGCGTTGTTTACAAAACGCCTATCGTGGAGGTCAAGAACCTCAACTCCTTCCGTGCGGTGGAGGGCGCCATTTTGCATGAGCACCAGCGCCAGGTGGAGCAGTGGGTGAAGGATGGCAAGGTCATGGGCTCGCGCAGCAAGAGCACGCGCGGCTGGGACGATGTGAAGATGGCCACCATCCCGCAGCGCGAGAAGGAAGACGCCGACGAGTACCGCTACTTCCCCGACCCCGATCTGGTCGAGGTGGAGGTGGGCGAGGCATGGCTGGCCGAAATCCGCGCCCAACTGACCGAGGCCCCGCACCTCAAAAAGGCCCGCTGGGTGGCGGCCGGTTTGGATGAAAAAGACGCCGAATCCCTGCTCGAAGAACCCGGCGTCACCCGCTTCTTCGAGTCGGTGGTGAAGGCCGGCGCGCAGGCCCAGGCCGCCGCCAAGTTCCTGCGCAACACCGCCGCCAAACTGGCCAACACCGAAGGCCGCGCCATTGACCGCCTGGGTGCCACCCCGGCGCAGGTGGGCGGCATCCTGTCGCTTTTGGCCGAGAACAAGGTCGGCTCCGGCAACGCCGAAAAGTTGCTTGCCGCGTGCTGCGCCGCCCCCGGGGTGGACGCCGCGGAGGTCGCCGACAAGGCCGGCTTCATCCAGGTCTCCGATTCCGGCGCCATCGAGGCCTTGGTGGACCAAATCCTGGGCGACCCCGCCAACGCCAAGGCGGTGGCCGACCTCAGGGCCGGCAACATGAAGGCGGTCGGCGCCCTGATGGGCCAGGCCAAGAAACTTTCCGGCGGCAAGGCCGACGCCAAGGCGGTGCAGGAAATGATCGCCAAGCGCATCGGTTGACGCGGACCCCTTTCCCGGACTCAAAGCCGACAAAAAAAACGCCGCAAGGCGTTTTTTCATGTTCAACCAGGGCCACCTGCGAGACTCGAACCCGCGACCTGCGCTTTACAAAAGCGCTGCTCTACCAACTGAGCTAAGGTGGCATCTGCGGAGGGGAAGGATAGCGGCAACTCGCCGACCTTTCTCCGCGGCCACAAAAAAACCGCGTCGCCAAGGCGAAGCGGTTTCATGAGCCGCTGATCGGATTTGAACCGACGACCTGCGCTTTACGAAAGCGCTGCTCTACCGCTGAGCTACAGCGGCCAAACCGTAGAGGGGCGGCCATTCTACCGCTCACCCCATGGTTTGTAAATGCACCCGCAAGGTGCCGCACTAGAATCCCGCCATGCCCGCCTTTTCCC
>CANIYR010000062.1 GCA_947471825.1 Phycisphaeraceae bacterium
ACCATCTTGCCGCCGGGGGTTTCCGGATCGTCGGCCAGGGCGAAGGTGTCCGGGCGGCAATTGCCCTGGCGCCACTTGGCGGGGAAATCAGCCAACAAGTCATCCCAGCCTTGCGCGGCTTCCTTGGGGAGGTGGGTGGTGGGGGCGGGCAGGACGGGGGATGCGGGGGTAGCGGCTGGCGTGGAGGCACAGGCGGAAAGCAGCAGGGCGGGGATCAGGGGGAGAAGGGGTTTCATTTCTTCTCGGGGGCTTGGATCAGGATGATGTTGGAGAAGGATACGGGGTGGCCGGGGTTACGCAGGCGGAGAGTGGGAATGGTGGCATCGTTGGCGGCGCCATAAAACGAGGTGTGGAACGCGACGCCGTTGATGCTCCATGTGACGGATTTTTTGGCGGAGTCGTAGGCCAGCGTCGTGCGGTTCCAGTCGTTTTCTTTGACGGGATTGCTGATTTTGGCAAGCAGTTCGTCCGTTGGCTTGCCGTAGCCGCCAAGGTCGACCAAATCCGTCAAGGCGGGTCCCTTCCAGTCCACATGCAGGGTGAAAGTCTTGCCGCCATCAGCTTGCAATGGCAATTTCATTTCCAACCCTTCCCCTTTCGTTTTCCCCGCGCACCTCAGCACATGATCGCTGGCCGTCCATTCCTCCTTCTGCCCTTCCGCCACCTTCCACCCCTCCAAATCCACCCCGTTATACAGACAAGTCGTCTTCGTCCCCTCCGGCAATTCCACCGCCATATCCGCCTTCGCCAGCTTCGGATCGCCCGGTAATTCATGGATGCGCATGTTGCGGTATTCGACCGGTCCGCCTTCGCTTTCGATGCACAGGTAGCCCTTTTTGGGCGAGGCGCGGAAGCCGGCGCTGACCACTGCGCCATTCATTTCCTGCTGGATGGTGCCGTCCACGCAGGTGATGCGGATGTAGTTCCATTCGCCGGTTTTCTTGGCGCGGAATTCGGCCGGCATCGAGCGGCTGCCCGAGACGCCAAAGCGCGGGTCCGGGGTCATGGTGGCGCCCCAGATGGGGAACAAATCGCCGTGGCTGGTGTACCACTTGGCGTTGCCGAGGTTGCACACCTGCACCTCGATGGCGCGGGTGAAGTTGCCGCCGACGGTCGGCAGCGGGTCGGCCCACACATACAGGCCGGAGTTGCCGGTGGTGTCCTTGGTGCCGCTGGCGGTGGGCGCCGAGGTCAGGTGGCGCCAGTCGCATTCCAGGATGAAGTTTTCATAGTGCTTCTGCGAGCGTATCAGGCCGGTGGGGCGGCGGGTCAGGGCCAGCAGGTTGCCCTTGGGGTTGTCCGGGTCGGCCTTCAGGGCGAAGGTCGGCGAGTGGATGGCGCAATTCATGTCGGCCCAGTGGTCCTCCAGCTTGCCGGAAAGCAAATCTTCCCATTTCAATTCAGGCGGCTTGGGCGGCGGGTACTTGCCTTCCTCCTGGGCCAGCGCGGCGGGGGCGAGCAGGGCGCAGGCAAGGATGGACAGCAGGGTGGACGGGCGGCTAGGATTCATGCTGGATAGACGCAGGGGGTCAGGAGACATTACGGTTGGTTGGCAAAAAGGTTGGGTGGCCCGGCGGAATCCTTGGATGGCTTTCGCAAAGCCTGTACCTAAGGTTTTTGGCTGATTCTTCGAAGTGTGCGTAAATCAAACACAAAAGCCACCTTGCGGTGGCTTTTGTGTTTGAAATTCGGTTGGGTTTCACATCTTCACTGGCTTGAACACCAGCACATGTCCGGTTTTGGCGGCTTCCAGGCGCAGGGTGCGCGGAATGGCCGGCAGGGCCTTGGGCCACGGCACGGACGCGACTTCCTTGCCATCGGCGGTGACCACGGTCTTGCCGTCCTTGGCGGTCACCAGCAAGCGCCCGCTGACTTGCGCGTCGCCCAGGGCCAGGCCGTCCACCAGTTCGTCAAGCGCCACCTTGCCGTTCACATCGACCATGGCGATGAAAGAGCCGGAGGGCAGTGTCACGGCCTTGCTCTTATCGGTCACATAGTTGCAGGTCATTTCCTCCGGCAGCACCGGGGAGCGGTGCTTGGGCAGGAGATCGGGGTCGGCGGCCAGTTCATGGATGCGCATGTTGCGGAATTCCACCGGCGCGCCTTCGCTCTCGAAACTGATGTAGCCGGTGCGCGGGGTGGCCCGGTACAGGCTGGTGGCCAAGGTGCCGTTGACTTCGTGCTGAATCACGCCATCCACGCAGGTGACACGGATCTTGTTCCATTCGCCGGTCTTGCTGCCGTTGAAAGCCAGTGGCATCGAACGGTGGCCGCAGGCGTGCGACACGGCAAATCGCGGGTCGGGGATCGCCTGCGAAATGGTGCCCGGCAGGGTGAAGGTGTCGCCATGGCTGGTGTACCAAGTGCCGTTGCCCAGGTTGCACACTTGGATTTCATGGCCTTCGCCCGGGTACGGCCCGCCGGCCTTTGGGAAGGGTCCGTGGCAGATCAGGAGGCCGGAGTTGCCGCTGGTGCCCTTGCCGCCGCCGGCGGACGGGGCCTCGGTCAGGTGGCGGAATTCGTATTCCAGGATGAAATTTTCATACGACTTCATGGAACGGATGAGGCCGGTCGGCCCGCGGTCGATGTGCAGCACCAGATTGCCGTTGCCGGCATCGGTGGCCTTGATGAGCGGCGAATCGATGGCCATGCTCATGCCGGTCCACTTCTCCTCCAACTTGCCGGAGAGCAGGTTGTCCCACTTGAGGTCGGCCGGCGCCTTGGGCGGCGGGCATTGGCCGTCCTTGTGTTTTTCGTCGGCCACCGACGGGCTGGAGAGGGCGGCGCAGGCGGCCAGGGCGAGCAGGGCGAATACGGGGGCGATTTTCATGGGGTTTTTGAAAGGGAGTGCGGGGAATGAACGGAAGGACGCTCGGGTGCGCCGCGCATTACAACGGAAAAAGAGGCAATGGGTCAGGCCACCGGCAGGTGGATGGTGAAATCGGTGCCGCGCCCCGGTTCGGAGTTCACCTCGATGCGGCCGCCGTGGGCCTCGATGATGCGCTGGGTGGTCGGCAGCCCCAGTCCCGTGCCGCCGCGGCGTGTGGAGAAATAAGGCTCAAACAGGCGTTTTTTGGTGGCGGCATCCATGCCCGGGCCGGTGTCGGTGACATGGATGGACACAATGCCCGGGGCGGGCTCCTCCACGCGCAGCAACAGGTCGGCGGCTCCGCCATGGGGCGTGCGCTTGGCGCGGGCCTCGGCCATGATCTGCACGGCGTTGAGCAGCAGGTTGAGCAGGGCCTGCTTGAGCAGGCGGGCGTCCACCGCGGCGACCACCGGTTTTTCCGGCCGCAGGTAGCGCAAACGGGCGCCCGACTCGCAGGCTTGCGGGTCGAAAAACGCCACCAGTTCATCGAGCAGCACCCCAAGGTCCACCGGCTGGCGATCGGGTTCGACGCGGCCGGCGAAGCGCAAAAAATCCTCCAAGATGTCGCGCAGGCGGGCGGTCTCGCGCACCAGCCCGTCGGCGCGGCGGGCCGCCCGCGCCAGTTCGTCGGCCAGCATCGAGCCCTCGCCCACCACATCGCGCACATGGCGCAGATCCTCCTGGATCATCTGCGCGTTGAGGCTGATGGTCGAAAGCGGGTTTTTGATCTCATGCGCCAGACCCCTGGCCATGGGCGCGAAGTCGGCGGGCAGGGGGGGCGGGGAGGTGGCCATGGGGCAAAAGATAACCGACCGGCGCGGGGCCGGTCGGTTGTGGTTTTCGGGCGGTCTGCGATCTTAGCGGTTGAAGCGCGCGTCTTCATCCCCGCCAGCCGGGGCGGCGGTGCCGGCAGCTTCGCGCTTATTGAAGCGGGGGGCCGGACGGACATCCGCGGGCGGGTTCACGCGCTGGATGTTCTGGGCTTGAAAGCCCTTGCCGGTTTCGAGCAATTCGTATTCGACTTCTTCACCATCCTTGAGCAGGCGGAAGCCCTCGGTCTGGATTTGCGAATAGTGAATGAACACATCCTGGCCTTCGGGGCCAACGATAAAACCAAAGCCCTTTTTCACATCAAACCATTTGACATTTCCACGCATCGGTCAATCCTCAAAAATGATGCCTGCCGAATAAGGACCCGGCGGCGAAACTTGAAACGGACGGTTGAACGACCAACCGCCTACAACGGCCTCATCTTAAGGGAAAAAATTGCCGCTTGCCTAAACCGGCATGGGGCGTCAAAAAGGCCGCCCAAACGGGCGGCCTTCGGGTTTGTTTCATGCGCACCATCAAGCCTGGTTGCCGCCATCTTCCGAAACAGCTGCAGGAGGGTTTTCGCGGCGCTGGAAGCCGCCTTCGCGGCGGGGCGCCGGCGTGCGTTCGCCATCACGGCCACCGCCACTGCGGGAAGCCTTCTTGGCTTCCAACTTGGCGACAATGGCCGGATCTTCGGCAATGCCTTCTTCCTTCATGGCGGCCTTGCGGGAGATCTTCACGCGGCCTTGGTCATCGATGAGCAGAACCTTGACCCGCACATCCTGGCCGACAACCAGGATGTCGGAAACCTTTTCGACATAGCAGTCGGTGATTTCAGACACATGGCAAAGGCCGTCCTGCCCGGGTATGACTTCGATGAAGGCGCCGAAGTCCTTGAGGCTGGTGACGCGGCCGGTGTAGATGGCACCGACCTTGACTTCCGCGCCGATCTTTTCGATCTCGCGGATGGCGGCCTCGGCTTTGCCGGCGCCCACGGCCGACACATAGATGGTGCCGTCCTCCTCAATCTCGATCTTGGCGCCGGTCATTTCTTCCAGCGCGCGGATCATCTTGCCGCCGGGGCCGATGATCTTGCCGATCTTTTCGGGGTGCACCTTGGTGCACAGCATGCGCGGGGCATAGATGGAGAGCTCCTTGCGCGGGGCCGGCAGGGCGGCTTCGATCATGTCGAGAATTTCCAAGCGGTTCTTGCGGGCCAGTTCAAAGGCCTTTTCCACCTGGGCCAGGGTCAGTGCCTTGACCTTCAAATCGACCTGGATGGCGGTGATGCCTTCGCGGGTGCCGCAGACCTTGAAGTCCATGTCGCCGAAGTGGTCTTCTTCGCCCTGGATGTCGGTCAAATAGACTTCCTTCTGGCCCTTCTTGTCGGCCGAGATGAGGCCGATCGAAATGCCGGCCACCGGGGCCTTGATCGGCACGCCGGCGTCCATCAGGGCCAGGGTGCCGCCGCAGGCCGAAGCCATGGACGACGAGCCGTTGGATTCCAAAATGTCCGACACCAGGCGCACGGTGTAGGGGAAGGTTTCGACATCGGGCAGGATCGGCAGGAGCGCGCGCTCGGCCAGCTTGCCGTGGCCGATTTCGCGGCGGCCCGGACCCATGATGCGCTTGGCTTCGCCGACCGAGAAGGGCGGGAAGTTGTAGTGCAGGTAGAACTTTTCGGCGTACTCGTCGTTCAGGCCGTCGACCACCTGCTCATCCTTGCCGGTGCCCAGGGTGGCGGTGACCAGGGCTTGGGTTTCGCCGCGGGTGAACAGCGAGGAACCGTGCACGCGGGGCAAAACGCCGACCAGGCACTCGATCTCGCGCAACTGGTCGGCCTTGCGGCCGTCTGTGCGGGTGCCGGCGCGGATGATCTCGCGGGTCAGTTCCTCTTCCAGTTCCTCGCAAGCCATCTTGGCCTGCTTGACGTTGTCCTGGTAAGCGGCGATCTGCTTGGGGGTGGCGGTCTCGGCCGGCTCGGGGAATTCGGCGGCGAAGAAGGCCTTCTTGGCGGCCTTGCAGGCGTCTGCGCGCTCAAGCTTGGAACCGGTCGTGGTCTTGGCGGCCTTGAATGCCGGGCCGAACTTGGTGTGGACGGCCGTGCGGATTTCTTCGCTGGGCACATGCACCTTGCAGACCTTTTCCTTGCCGGCCCTTTTGACCAGATCCTTGATCAGCGCGGTGATGCGCAGGATGTGCTGGTGGCCGAATTGAACGGCCTCGAACATCTCGTTTTCGGGCACTTCATAAGCGCCGACTTCGATCATGTTGACGCCGCCCTCGTAGCCGCAGAGCAGCAAATCGATGTCGGAGTAGGCGTCCTGGGCCAGGGTCGGCATGATGGTCAGCTGGCCATCCACGCGGGCGACGCGCACATTGCCGATCGGACCTTCAAAAGGCACCGAGGAAATCGACAGCGCGGCGGAGGCGGCAATGCCTGCCAAAACGTCGGGCTCGTTCTGGCCGTCGTAGGACATCACCCAGCACTGGATCTGCACTTCGTCGATGAAGCCCTTGGGGAACATCGGCCGCAGCGGGCGGTCGATGTTGCGCATGGTCAGGGTTTCCTTTTGGTTGGGTGAGCCTTCGCGCTTGCGGAAGCCGCCGGGGAACTTGCCGCAGGCGGCCAGCTTCTCGCGGTAATCCACCGTGAGCGGGAAAAAGTCGATGCCCGGGCGCGGCTCGGCGCGCACCACGGTGCCCAGCACCACGGTTTCGCCGTACTGCACGACCACGGCGCCGTCGGCCTGCTTGGCCCAATGGCCGGTTTCGATGGACAGCGTGCGGCCGCCCAATTCCATTTCAACGCGATGCTTGGTGTATGCCATGACTTGAAGGTTCCTTGCCCTAGGTGGGCGGTGAGGGATGCGCTTTTGAAGGGGCGCTTGGGGATTGGAAAATGGGAAGTTTAACTTCAGGTAACGAACAACGCAGTGGCCATTGGCGCAACCAGACGCGCGCCTTTTGCAAACAAAACCGGCCCCCGCATGCGGGAGCCGGTTTGATTGCAAAACAAAACGGTTTACTTGCGCAGACCCAAGCGCGAGATCAGGTTCAGATAGGCGTTTTTGTCGGTGCGGGCCAAGTAGCGCAGGAGGCTGCTGCGGTTGGACACCATGGCCAAAAGGCCGCGCTGGGTGGCGTAATCCTTCGGATTGGACTTCAAGTGTTCGGTGAGGGCCTTGATGCGGTCGGTCAGGATGGCGGCCTGGACTTCGGGAGAACCCACATCCTTGGCGTTGCGGCGGAACTCGGCGATGACGGCTTGCTTGCGGGGGGCGGTGATGCTCATGTGTTCTGGCGGTCTTTCTTGCGAAAACAGTTTCACGGGGAAACTGGAAAAGGTGGGAATGGCCCTGACGATTCGCTTCGCCTGTGGGGGCCAGTAAAGGTTGGCAAGTATAACGAATTGTCAGGAACATTGGATTCAGTCCGGCTTGGCAGAGGGGGGCGCATATCGATGCCATGCCGTTAATGGGAAGGATCCACGCCGCTCTTTTTGAATGTTAGTGTTAAGTTTGTGTTTGCCCGGTTCCCCGGTTAATCTCCCCCCATGACCCCCTGGCCCAAAATCGCCGAACTGGCCGAAGCCGAACGCCCCCGTGAAAAAATGCTGGCCGGGGGCCCCGCAGCCCTGAGTGATGCCGAGTTGCTGGGGGTGGTGCTGGGTTCTGGCTACCAAGGCGTCTCGGCGGTGGCGCTGGGCCGGCAGTTACTGACGAATCAGGGGCAGTCGGTTGGCCAGTTGGCGCGGGCGGATGCCAAGGAGTTGGCCAAGACCAAGGGCGTCGGCCCGGCCAGGGCCTGCGCGCTTCGGGCGGTGTTCGAGTTGGCGCGCCGCATCGCGCGGGAGGAGGGGGCGCCGGAACGCATGAAGATGGCCGACCCGGCGGCCATCGCGCGCCATCTCTTGGCGCGGCTGGAGGTGCCGACCCAGGAGGAGTTCCATGTGTTCCTGCTCGACACCCGCAACCGGCTGACCCACGATGCCATGGTCACCCGCGGCACGCTCGACCGGGCGCATGTCCACCCGCGCGAGGTGTTCCGGCTGGCCATCCGCCACAGTTCTGCCAAGGTGGTGGTGGCGCACAACCATCCGTCCGGCGACCCGGCGCCGTCGCAGGCGGACCTCGACATCACCCGCGGGCTGGCCGAGGCCGGCAAGGTGGTGGGCATCGAGGTGCTCGACCATGTGGTGGTCGGCTCGGCCGCCGACGGTCCGCTGCGTTTTGTCAGTTTGCGCGAAAAGGGCTGGATGTAGGGATGCACGAAAAAACGCCCGCTTGGCGCGGGCATTTTTGTTCGTTCCAAGCGTGGGTGGCGTTTACCGAGCCACGACATAGCATAGCCAGGCGGCGTGCGGGATGCCGTCGGTGGCGGGGGCGTACACCGGGTTGTTGTCTTCGTCGGCGACTTCGGTGTCCCACCAGACATCAACCTGCTTGAAGCCGGCTTCCAGCAGCAACTCACGGATTTCCGGCACGGTCCACAGGCGCCAGTCGTAGGTGAAGGCATTCTTCATCTCCGACCCGTCGGGGAATCGGAAATGGATGTGGAAAAGCGCGTCGTGGGTGATCGGGTTGAACTCCTCCTGGCGCCAGACATAGGTGAAGCGCTTCAATTTGTCCTTGCGGCCGGCGTTCAATTGGCCGTCGGCCGGGTAGCGAATGGCGCGGGTGTCCTCCTGGTCCTCGAAATGGCAGTCGCCGCCGCCCATGAGGTCCATCACGAACAGGCCGTTTTTGGCCAGGTTTTTGCGCGCGGCCTTGAAGTAGGCGCGCAGCGCCTCGCGGGTCTTGAAGATGCAGTAGGAGAAGTTTTCGGCGGCCAGGATCTCGGCCTTTTGCGTCGGGGTCGACAGCACATTGCCGCGGGTCAGGGTCAGACGGTCGGCCTCTTCATCGGTCAGTTGGTTGTGCTCTCGGCCCCACCACACCGGCTCGGGGTCCAAGTCAACGCCCACGGCGACGCGCTTGGGGTCGCTCTTGACCCAGGCGGCGGCCACGGCGTGCGTGCCGCAGAAATCCTCGCGCAAAACCAGCGGGCTGCGGCCGAAGTGGTGTTGGTAGATTTTTTCAAAAAACGAGATTTCATGCCCGGAGGACTGCACCGACAAGCCGTACAACTCGTAGCGGTCGGCCTTGGCGGCAAGGGCGTTCTTGGCGGACTTTCCGGCGGGTTTCTTGGCGGTCTTTTTGGACTTTTGGGGGGTGGGCATAGGGTGGGAAGAATAACCGCCCCTACAATCCCCGCCCTATGCGCATCATTGCCGGAACCCACCGGGCCTGCCTCTTCCAAGGCCCCGACGACGAAACCACCACCCGCCCCGTGACCGACCGGGCCAAGGAAACGCTGTTCAACCGGCTGTATTCCCTGGGCATGTTTTCGGTGGAGGACGAGGCGGGCAACCCCACGCCGTTCAACGCCGCCGATGTGTTCTCGGGCACCGGGTCGATGGGGCTCGAGTGCCTGTCGCGCGGGGCATCCAGCACGCTGTTCGTCGAGCAGGACAAGCGCATCCGCGAAATCCTGGAGGCCAACCTCAAGGGCCTCAAATTCGAGCCCGGCCGCAGCCGCATCCTCAGTTCCAGCGCGCTGTCCACCGTGTGGATTGACGCGCTGCCGCCGGCCACACGCCTGGTGTTCCTTGATCCGCCGTACAAGATGGTGGAAGAGGGCGGCCAGAAGGACCAGCTCTTGGCGCTGTTTCCGGCGCTCTTCACCAAGATGGAAG